>NZ_JAQUVG010000058.1 GCF_028693495.1 Zoogloea sp.
AGTCCTTTGGCAAGGACTCCGGCTTCCAGCCCCGGCGTGTGCACGTGGTGGGGGCGGGTGTGATGGGCGGCGACATTGCCATCGAATGTGCGCTGCGCGGAATGATCGTCACTTTGCAGGATCAGAGCGTGGAACGCATTGCGCCGGCCATTGCCCGCGCGGCCAGGCGGTTTGAGCGCAAACTCCGCGGCAAGCCGCGGGAGCAGGTTTTTGCCCTCGACCGCCTGATCGCCGATCCGTCGGGCCACGGTGCCGCCCAGGCCGACGTGATCATCGAAGCCATTTTTGAAAACCTGGAGGCCAAACAGGCGCTGCTGGCCGACCTCGAGCGACGCGCCCGACCCGATGCGGTCCTGGCCTCGAACACCTCAAGCCTGCGCATCGCTGACATCGCGGCGGTGCTGCAGGATCCGTCCCGGCTGGTCGGCATCCATTTCTTCAACCCGGTGGCGGTCATGCCGCTGGTGGAGGTGGTCCGGGGGCCGGCCAGCGGCGAAGCGACCCTGGCCCGGGCCGCAGCCTTCGTCCGGCGGCTCGACAAACTCCCCCTGCCGGTGCGGGATGCTCCGGGTTTCCTGGTCAATGCGGTGCTCGGACCGTACATGTACGAGGCCCTCCGCTGCGTCGAGGAGGGGATTCCGCCCGCGACCATCGATGGGGCCCTGACCGCCTTTGGCATGCCTATGGGCCCCATAGAGCTTATAGACACCGTGGGGCTCGATATTGCCGTGGCGGCGGGCAGGGCCCTCGCGGGAGCGGACGCCGTGCTGCCCCGGGCGCTCGCCGAGCGGGTGGCGATGGGGCACCTGGGCAAGAAGACCGGGCAGGGCTTCTATGCCTGGCCGCAAGGGCGGATCCAGCGCCCGCCGGCAGGGCGTCCGCCGGCGGGGCTGGCGGAGCGGATTGTGGCGCCCCTGCTGGCCGCGGCCCGGGACTGCGTGGCTCGGGGGGTGGTGGCCGATGAGGACCTGGCGGATGCAGGGCTTATATTCGGGACTGGCTTTGCCCCCTTCACGGGGGGCCCTCTTCATTACACCCGCGCGGCTGGCGGGTCTCTCAAGGAGTCTTCCCATGTCTGATTCGTCCGTCCAGTTGCCTCCGGGCAAGATGCCTGTCCTGCGGGTGATGCCCATGCCCCGGGATCTCAACCCGGCTGGGGATGTCTTCGGGGGCTGGATCATGTCCCAGGTGGACATCGCCGGCGCAGTGCCTGCCCGGACCCGGGCCCGCGGGCGGGTGGCCACCGTGGCAGTCAATGCCTTCGTGTTCAAGCAGCCGGTGTCGGTTGGGGATATCGTGAGCTTTTACGCGGAAATCATCCGGACCGGCACAAGCTCGGTCACCGTCGAGGTGGAGGTCTATGCCGAGCGCAATCCGGAAGATCCGGTGGTGGTCAAGGTCACCGAGGCGACGCTGACCTACGTTTCTGTGGACGTCCAGGGCGTGAAACGTGTGCTCCCTCTGGATCCCGTCATCTGAAGAGCACAGGCGGTAGGATTGCTGCAGCCCTTGCCGCGATGGGCTGTGCCAGAATGGCTGCGGGTCCGGAGCCGCCCCGCGGCAAGAAGACCGTGCGCCCACACACGAGGAGACATACCCATGCACATGAAGACCCTTGCCCGTCTGATTTCCCTGCTGGCTGCCGGCCTGGCCAGTGGTCAAGCGGTGGCGGCCGGCTTCCAGTTGCTGGAGCAGAACGCCAGCGGGATCGGCAACGCCTATGCGGGCTCCGCTGCGGTGGCCGAGAATGCCAGCACAATCTTCTTCAACCCGGCCGGGATGACCCAGTTGAAGGAGAGGGAGGTTTCCGCCGGTCTGTCCCTGGTCCGCCCCACCTTCAAATTCAGCAACCGGGGCTCCAGTACCGGCGTGATGACGGGGGCTGGAGATGGGAACGACGCCGGCAGCTGGGCGGCGATCCCCAACGGTTACCTGTCCTGGGCGCTCCGCAAGGATCTGTATGTTGGCGTGGGTTTCGGTGCTCCCTTCGGCCTGGTTACCGAGTACGACAACCCCTGGCTGGGGGGTGCCCAGGCCATCAAGTTCGACATCAAGACCTACAACATCAACCCGAGCGTGGCCTATCGGGTGAACGAAAAAGTCTCCATCGGTGCCGGCCTCAGTTATCAGCGCATGGAGGCCGAGTACGTGCGCAACGCCACTGTGACTTCGGCTGCCCTGGCGGCTACCCGCGCCACCCTTGACGCCGGCGACAACCGCTGGGGCTGGAATGTGGGTGCCCTGTTCACCCTGAGCCCGGGCACCAAGGTGGGGGTCTCCTATCGCTCGGCCATCAAGCACGAGCTGACCGGCAGGTTGTCCGTCAACGGCCCGGCAGCCGGGGCCAGCGCAGCCCTCGCCACTGGCAGTGCCAAGGCGGAGGTCGAGTTGCCGGACACCTTCATCCTGTCCGTGGCTCAGTCGCTCAGTGACAAGTGGGAAATGCTGGGTGATGTTTCGTGGACCGGCTGGAGCAGCATTCCGAAGGTGGACATCGTCCGGACCTCCGGTGTCCTCAGCGGCGTCACCGTACAGACCCTGGACACTCATTTCCGGGACACCTGGCGTTATGCCCTGGGGGCCAACTACCGGATGAGCGATACCCTCAAGCTCAAGTTTGGCATCGCCTACGACCAGACGCCGGTCCAGAGTGCCCAGCACCGCCTGGTGTCCCTGCCGGACAACAACCGGACCTGGCTGTCCACGGGGGCTCAGCTCAGGCTGGACAGGGGGTCCCTGCTGGATCTCGGGGTAGCCTACCTGCACGTACCGGAATCCACGATCGACAATAATCAGGCCACTCTCGGGCGAGGCTATGTGAAAGGTGCTTATGATGCCCGGGTATGGATCCTGGGTGCGCAGTACTCCATGGCCTTCTGAACAAGAGTGCCGTGGCCCGGAGGGCTGCCGGGGCGGGGCGCCGCACCGCATGACGATAGGGGACGGCCTGCGGGCCATGTTCCACCGCATTACCAAGGAGGCAGCGTGAGCAGACTGATCATTCGCAAGGTGGCTGTGCTGGGTGCCGGCGTGATGGGCGCGCAGATTGCGGCCCATTGCGCCAACGCCGGGGTGCCGGTTGTCCTGTTCGACCTTCCCTCCCGCGAGGGCGACCCGAATGGCATCCCGAGAGACGCCGTGGCTGCCCTGAAGAAGCTCGAGCCTGCACCGCTTGCCACCCAGGAGCGGGCCCGCTTCATTGATCTGGCCATCTATGGTTCCGGTCTCGACCGGTTGAGCGAGTGCGATCTCATCATTGAGGCCATCGCCGAGAAGCTGGAATGGAAGCTCGACCTGTATGCCAGGGTGGCACCCCATGTCCGGCCGGACGCGATCTTCGCCTCCAACACTTCCGGCCTCTCCATCAACGCCCTGGCCGAAGGCATGCCCGAGGCGCTGCGCCCCCATTTCTGCGGCGTGCACTTCTTCAACCCGCCGCGCTACATGGCACTGGTGGAGCTGATCGCCCCAGGCAGTGCGGATCCGGCCATGCTGGACGCCCTTGAAGCCTGGCTGACCACCCGCCTGGGCAAGAGCATCGTCCGAGCCAGGGACACCCCCAACTTCGTGGCCAACCGGGTCGGCGTGTTCTCCGTTCTTGCCGTGATGCACCACACCGCACGGCTTGGCCTGGGTTTCGACGAGGTGGATGCCCTGACCGGCCCGTTGATCGGACGTCCCAAGAGCGCCACCTACCGCACCGCCGACGTGGTGGGCCTGGATACCCTGGCCCATGTGATCGGCACCCTGCAGGCCACCCTGCCGGGTGATCCCTGGCACGCCTTCTACCAGAGCCCCGAGTGGCTCACCGCGCTGATCGCCAAGGGAGCCCTGGGGCAGAAGACCCGGGGCGGCATCTTCCGCAAGGACGGCAAGGCCATTGTCGTGCTCGATGTGGCCAGGCAGGACTACCGCCCCAGTGCCGGCGAAGTGGCGCCCGAAGTGCTGGCCATCCTGAAGAACCGCAACCCGGTCGAGAAGTTTGCCCAGCTGCGCGCCAGCAGCCATCCCCAGGCGCGCTTTCTGTGGGCCATCTTCCGCGACGTCTTCCATTACTGCGCCTTCCACCTGGCCGATATCGCCGACAACGCCCGGGACGTGGACATGGCCATGCGCTGGGGCTTCGGCTGGGCCATGGGCCCCTTCGAGACCTGGCAGGCTGCCGGCTGGCAGGCGATTGCCACCGCCGTGGAGGCCGACATCCAGGCTGGCGAGACCATGGTCCACGCGCCGCTGCCCGCCTGGGTGTTTGACGGGCGCCAGGGCGTGCATGCGCCGGAGGGCTCCTGGAGTGCCACCGACGCCGCCCTCAAGCCCCGTTCCACCCTGCCGGTGTATGGCCGCCAGCTCTACCCCGAGCAGGTGCTTGGTGAGGCAGCTCAGGACATGGGCACCACCCTGTGGGAAAACGACGGGGTGCGCCTGTGGAACCTGCCGGCGAAGGATGCCCGCATCGGCATCTTGTCCTTCAAGTCCAAGATGCACGCCATCGGCGACGAGGTGCTGGACGGTGTGCTCGAAGCCGTGGCCCGGGCCGAGCGTGACCTGGATGGCCTGGTGATCTGGCACGAGGCGCCTTTTGCCGTGGGTGCGAACCTGGCCCAGGTGGCCGAGGCCTGTAAGGCCGGCCAGTTCGACAGGCTCGAAAAGACCGTGGCCAAGTTCCAGCAGGCCTCCATGGCCCTCAAGCACGCCCTGGTGCCGACGGTGGCGGCCGTGCAGGGCATGGCCCTGGGGGGTGGCTGCGAGTTCGTCATGCACGCCAGCCACCGGGTGCTGGCTCTGGAGAGCTATGTGGGTCTGGTGGAAGCCGGTGTGGGCCTGATTCCGGCGGGCGGTGGCTGCAAGGAGTTCGTGCTGCAGGCGGCCCGTCTGGCCAGTCGGGCGGCGGGAGGCGACGTATTCCCCTTCATCCAGAACATGTTCCAGACCATCGCCATGGCCCATGTCTCCAAGAGCGCCCTGCAGGCAGTGGAGCTGGGTTTCGCCAGAGCGTCGGACGATGTTCTCTTCAATGCCCGGGAGCTCCTTCACGTGGCCTTGCATCGTGCCCGCGCCCTGACCGAGGCGGGCTACCAGCCGCCCCTGATCCAGCGCGCCGTACCAGTGGCGGGCCGTAACGGCATTGCTACCTGCGAGCTGATGCTGGTGAATATGAGGGAAGGGGGGTTCATCTCAGCCTGGGATTACCGGGTGGCCAAGGCGGCCGCCACTGCCCTGTGTGGCGGTGAAGTGGATACCCATGCCCGGGTCCCCGAGCAATGGCTGCTCGATGTGGAGCGGGCGCAGTTCATGGCCCTGCTGCAGGCGGAGCAGACCCAGCAGCGCATCGTGCACATGCTCGAAACCGGCAAGCCGCTACGTAATTGATGGACGGAGACCCCACAAGATGAGCAAGCAGATTCAGGATGCCTACATCGTTGCCGCAGTCCGGACGCCGGTGGCCAGGCGCAACGGGATGTTCCGGCATGTGAGGCCGGACGACATGCTGGCCCATGTGCTCCGGGCGGTGGTGGATCAGGTGCCGGGGCTGGATGCTGTCGGGATTGGCGATGTCATCGTCGGCTGTGCCATGCCGGAGGCGGAGCAGGGTATGAACGTGGCCCGCATCGGCCTGTTGCTGGCCGGCTTGCCAGAGACGGTTCCGGGCGTCACCGTCAACCGCTTCTGCGCCTCCGGCCTTCAGGCCGTGGCGGATGCCGCCAGCCGGATCCGTCTGGGTGAGGCGGATGTGATGATCGCCGCCGGCGTCGAGAGCATGAGCGCCATGCCCCAGATCATGGGAAACAAGGTCTCCCTCAACCCCGCCATCTTCAGCCGGGAGGAAAACCTCGGCATCGCCTTCGGGATGGGCCTCACGGCTGAAAAGGTGGCCCAGCGCTGGCAGATCGGGCGCGAGGCGCAGGACGCCTTCGCCGTTCAGTCCCACCGGCGGGCGCTGGCCGCGTCGGCGGCAGGGGCTTTCCGGGAGGAGATCACTCCCTGTACCGTGACGACCCGCCTGCCGGGCGAGGGGGGGACGGTGAGGGTCACGGAGCGCGTGTGGGATGCTGATGAAGGACCGCGGGTAGACGCGAGCCTGGAGGGGCTGGCCCGGCTCAAGCCGGTGTTCGCGGCCCGCGGGACCGTCACGGCGGGCAACAGCTCCCAGATGTCCGATGGCGCCGGCGCGGTGCTGCTGATGTCCGAAGCCGCGGTGAAGCGTCATGGTGTGACGCCCATTGCCCGTTTCTGCAGCTATGCTGTCGCCGGAGTACCGCCGGAGATCATGGGGATTGGCCCTGTCGAGGCGATTCCCCGTGCGCTGCAGGCTGCCGGGATCCGTCAGGACGCCCTCGACTGGATCGAGCTCAATGAGGCTTTTGCTGCCCAGGCCATGGCGGTGATGGGCCAGCTGGAGCTGGATCCGTTGAAGGTGAATCCCTGGGGTGGCGCCATTGCCCTGGGGCATCCCCTCGGAGCCACTGGCGCGATCCGGACCGCCACGCTGATGAGTGCGATGCGTCAGGGCAAGGCCCGCTACGGGATGATCTCCATGTGCATCGGTACCGGGATGGGGGCGGCCGGGGTGTTCGAGCGGATCTGATCCGCCCCGGGGGGCGGGAAGGGCAAGACGATGCCCTGCATGCCGGTTTTCCGCCGGGTGCCGCGGAGGTGCCGGGCTCCCCCTGCATGCCTAATCGGGCCGCTGCCCGCTGCATTGGGTATCATCGCGCCCAACGCTTACTGCAACTCGCCTTTCGACGGGACCGATCCATGGAATTCAAGACTCTCGAGGACTATGTGGGGCAGACCCCCCTGGTCCGCCTCAAGCGCATGACCGCTGGCCGCAACAACGTGATCCTGGCGAAACTGGAGGGCAACAACCCGGCGGGGTCGGTGAAGGATCGCCCGGCCCTGTCCATGATCCTGCGTGCCGAAGCGCGTGGTGACATCGTACCGGGCCAGACCCTGATCGAGGCCACCAGCGGCAACACCGGCATCGCCCTGGCCATGGCGGCGGCGATGCGGGGCTATGGCATGATCCTGGTCATGCCCGAGAACCAGAGTGTCGAGCGCCGCCAGACCATGCGTGCCTTCGGTGCCGAGCTGGTCCTGACGCCCAGGGAGGGGGGCATGGAGCTGGCGCGGGACGTGGCTGAGCGGATGCGTGACGAGGGTCGGGGCATCATCCTTGATCAGTTCGCCAATCCGGACAATCCCCGTGCCCACATCGAGGGGACCGGGCCCGAGATCTGGGAGCAGACGGGCGGTACCGTCACCCACTTCATCAGCAGCATGGGTACCACCGGTACGGTCATGGGGGTGTCCACCTACCTGAAGGAGAAGAACCCGGCGATCCAGATCATTGGCTGCCAGCCCCAGGAGGGCGCCCAGATTCCGGGCATCCGCAAGTGGCCCGAAGAGTATCTGCCCAGGATTTACGATCGCAGCCGGGTGGACCAGCTGGAATACGTGGCCCAGGCCGACGCGGAAGAAATGACCCGTCGACTCGCCCGGGAGGAGGGCATCTTTGCCGGGATTTCTTCCGGTGGCGCCCTGCATGTTGCCCTGCGCATCGCCGAGCAGGTGGAGAATGCGGTGATCGTCTCCATCGTCTGTGACCGGGGCGACCGCTACCTGTCCACCGGCGTTTTTCCGGCCTGAGCCGAAGCGAGTCCCGCCATGGCAGCTACCCTCGTCTTCGATATCGAGACCATTCCTGACATCGACGGAATCCGCCGTCTTCACGATCTGCCTGCCGAACTGAGCCCGGAGGAAGTGGCCGAATTCGCCTTTCAGCAGCGCAGGGCCAGCAGCGGCACCGATTTCTTGCCTCACCATCTGCAGAAGGTGGTCACCATTTCCTGCGTTCTGCGGGATGTGAACAGCTTCCGGGTGTTTTCCCTCTCGGAGCCCGAGTGCACGGAAGGTGCGCTGATCCAGCGCTTCTTCGATGGGGTTGAGAAATTCACCCCGCAGATCGTCTCCTGGAACGGCGGCGGCTTCGATCTGCCGGTCCTCCACTACCGGGGCATGTTGCACGGAGTGGTGGCGGCCCGCTACTGGGACATGGGGGAGGGGGACTATCATGATTCCCGGGATTTCAAGTGGAACAACTACATCAGCCGTTACCATGCCCGGCACCTGGACCTGATGGATCTGCTGGCCCTGTATCAGCCCCGGGCCAATGCGCCCCTCGACGAACTGGCCAAGCTGATGGGTTTTCCCGGCAAGCTAGGGATGGACGGTTCTGCGGTCTGGAAGGGCTACTGCGAAGGCCGGATCGACGAGATCCGGGATTACTGCGAGACCGATGTCGTGAACACCTATCTGGTGTTCCTGCGTTTCCAGCTCATGCGTGGAGCGATGGACAAGCCTGCCTATGAGACGGAGGTACGGTTCGTGCGGGATCAGTTGTCGCGCCTTGAGGCGCCTCATTGGGGGCGCTTTTTGGCGGCCTGGCCGGAAAGCGCCTCCAATGAATAAAAGGCTTGACAGATCCTCTGAGTCGTCTATAATGCGGGCTTCTTAGGCGCGTAGCTCAGCTGGTTAGAGCACCACCTTGACATGGTGGGGGTCGTTGGTTCGAGTCCAATCGCGCCTACCAAACACCTAAGAAGGAAAACGAATGTCTCGAACTTGCAGCGCTGGATCCCGGTAACACGAGTCTGCTGCAGGGCGTTTTCCAGAAAAGAAAAAAGTGCGGCTCGTCCGCACTTTTTTTTTGTCCAAAATTTCCCCATCCGAGCGAGTCATCATGCCCAACATCACCTTGCCTGACGGTTCTGTACGCAGTTTCGAGCAGCCCGTGACCATTGCCCAGGTTGCTGCCTCGATTGGCGCGGGTCTGGCCCGCGCAGCCCTGGCCGGGAAGGTCGAGGGTCGGCTGGTGGATACCTCCTGCCTGATCGATGGGGATGTGAATCTGGCCATCGTCACCGACAAGGATGCGGATGGTCTTGAGGTCATTCGCCACTCCACCGCGCACCTGCTGGCTTGTGCGGTCAAGGAGCTGTTTCCCGAGGCTCAGGTGACCATCGGTCCGGTGATTGAAAACGGGTTTTACTACGACTTTTCCTACAAGCGCCCCTTTACGCCCGAGGATCTCGAAAAGATCGAGGCGCGCATGGTGGAGCTGGCCAAAAAGGATCTTCCCGTCGAGCGCAGCGTGCTGCCCAGGGATGAGGCTGTAGCCTACTTCAAGTCGATCGGCGAGCATTACAAGGCCGAGATCATTGCCTCCATTCCCCAGGGTGAGGATGTCTCCCTTTACAAGGAGGGTAGTTTCACCGATCTGTGTCGTGGTCCTCACGTGCCGTCCACCGGCAAGCTCAAGGTCTTCAAGTTGATGAAGGTTGCGGGTGCCTACTGGCGTGGCGATTCGAAGAACGAGATGCTTCAGCGCATCTACGGCACGGCCTGGGCGAAAAAGGAAGATCAGGACGCCTATCTCCATATGCTGGAGGAAGCCGAGAAGCGCGATCATCGCCGCCTGGGCAAGCAGCTCGACCTGTTTCATCTGCAGGAAGAGGCGCCGGGCATGGTGTTCTGGCATCCGAAGGGGTGGACCCTGTGGCAGCAGATCGAACAGTACATGCGCCGGGTCCTCAACGAGGCGGGCTACCAGGAGGTCAGGACGCCGCTGATGATGGATCGTCAGCTGTGGGAGCGCTCCGGGCACTGGGATAATTACCGGGACAACATGTTCACGACCGAGTCTGAGAAGCGTGACTACGCGGTCAAGCCCATGAACTGCCCCGGTCATGTCCAGATTTACAACCACGGCCTGCATTCCTACCGGGATCTGCCCTTGCGGCTTGCGGAGTTTGGCTCCTGTCACCGCAACGAGCCCTCCGGTGCGCTGCATGGCTTGATGCGGGTGCGGGGCTTTGTGCAGGATGATGCCCACATCTTCTGTACCGAAGAACAGATCGTGGCTGAAGTGACGGCTTTCAATGAGCTGCTGTCCCGCGTTTACCGGGATTTTGGCTTTGTCGATGTGGCCGTCAAGCTGTCCTTGCGTCCCGAAAAGCGTGCGGGCTCCGACGAGGTGTGGGACAAGGCCGAGGATGGGTTGCGTCAGGCCCTTGCTGCTTCGGGGCATCAGTGGGAAGAGTTGCCTGGCGAGGGGGCGTTCTATGGCCCGAAGATCGAGTACCACGTGAAGGATGCGTTGGGTCGTTCCTGGCAGTGTGGCACCATGCAGCTCGATTTCGTCCTGCCTGAGCGCCTGGATGCCGAGTACGTGGGCGAAGACAACTCCCGGCGCCGTCCCGTCATGCTCCACCGGGCGATCCTGGGCTCGCTGGAGCGGTTCATCGGAATCCTGATCGAAAATCATGCCGGAGCCCTGCCTCTGTGGCTCTCACCCGTGCAGGCGGTGGTGCTGAATATTTCCGAGGCTCAGGCGGACTATGTCACGGACGTGGTGAAATCCCTTCGTGCCAAGGGATTCCGCGTCGAGGCCGATTTGCGCAACGAGAAAATTACTTATAAAATACGCGAACATAGCGTACGAAAGCTGCCCTACATCCTGGTCGTTGGCGACAAGGAGAAGGCAGCAGGTGTGGTGGCCGTGCGCGTCCGGGGCAATCAAGACCTCGGTCAATTGTCCCTCGATGAGATTGTCGAGCGTTGGCAGGGTGAGGTTTCCTCGCTTGCCGGCACGGCCTGATTTTTTGATTTCTTAGGAGACTTCAACCATCGCTCAGGAAAAGAAGCTGCGCATCAACGGCGAAATCAGTGTGCCGGAAGTGCGCTTGACGGGTGCAGAAGGCGAACCGATCGGTATCGTTTCTCTGCGTGCTGCATTGGAAGCTGCGGAAGAGGCAGGCGTTGATCTGGTGGAGATCGCGCCCATGGCCAAACCCCCCGTATGCCGCTTGATGGACTTCGGCAAGTACAAGTACGAAGAAGCCAAGCGTGCCCACGAAGCCAAGCAGAAGCAAAAGCAGATCCAGGTTAAGGAAGTCAAGCTTCGTCCGGGTACGGATGAAAACGACTACCAGATTAAGCTGCGCAACCTGATCAAGTTCCTGAACGAAGGTGACAAGGCGAAAGTGACCCTCCGCTTCCGTGGTCGGGAAATGGCCCACCAGGAGTTCGGCATGCGCCAGCTGGAGCGGATCAAGGCAGACCTGGATGAAGTCGGTCAGGTCGAGCAGATGCCGAAGATGGAAGGGCGCCAGATGATCATGATCATCGCGCCGAAAAAGAAGCACTAAACCGTATTTCGGCACCGCAAGGTGCCGGGGCACGGCAGGCAAGATAGCCTGCCGGAAACAAGTGGTGACGGGTTGTTGAAGCGTTTCCGGAAGTCGGAAACCACCCGGGGCCATGACATAAGCTGGAGTACTTCATGCCCAAGATGAAGACCAAGAGCGGTGCCGCCAAGCGGTTCAAGATCCGCTCTAGCGGTAGCATCAAGCGTTCCCAGGCGTTCAAGCGCCACATCCTGACCAAGAAGACCACCAAGAGCAAGCGCCAGCTGCGCGGTATGACTGCCGTCCACGCTGCGGACGAGAAGTCCATCCGCGCCATGATGCCCTACGCTTGATTTAGGAGAACGCAATGCCCCGAGTTAAACGCGGTGTAACCGCTCGTGCCCGTCACAAGAAAGTCCTCGATCAAGCCAAGGGCTATCGTGGTCGTCGCAAGAACGTATATCGTATCGCCAAACAGGCGGTGATGAAGGCAGGCCAGTACGCCTACCGTGACCGCCGTCAGCGCAAGCGCCAGTTCCGTGCCCTGTGGATCGCCCGTATCAACGCCGCGGCCCGGGAAGTTGGCCTGACCTACAGCCGCTTCATGAATGGCCTGAAAAAGGCCTCCATCGAAGTGGATCGCAAGGTTCTGGCCGACCTGGCCGTGTTCGACAAGGCCGCTTTTGCTGCCCTCGCCGAACAAGCCAAGGCCAAGCTCGCTGCGTAACGCAACGCAGCACGAAAAAAGGAGGCCTGGCCTCCTTTTTTTTGTCCTGAACCCGGGATCAGACATTCAATATGGACCAACTCGATCAACTCGTGGCGCAGGCCGGTGCGGATTTTTCCGCGACCGCCGATGGCGCCGCCCTGGAAGCCGCCAAGGCGCGTTATCTGGGCAAGGATGGCTCCATTACGGCCCTCCTCAAAGGCCTCGGCAAACTGGATCCAGATGCCCGCAAGTCCGCCGGTGCCGAGATCAACAAGGCCAAGACGGCCATCGAATCCCTGCTGAACGCCCGGCGTGACGCCCTCCAGCAGGCCGCCCTGGAGGCCCAGCTGGCAGCTGAGGCCCTGGACGTGACCCTGCCAGGCCGGGGGGTGGGGGTCGGGGGGCTGCACCCGGTCGTGCGTACTCTGGAGCGGGTCGAACAGTTGTTCCGTTCCATCGGCTTCGACGTGGCAGAAGGTCCGGAGATCGAGACCGATTTCTTCAATTTCACGGCATTGAACACTCCGGAGAATCACCCGGCCCGTTCCATGCACGACACCTTCTACCTGGAAAACGGTGAGGGTGTGCTGCTGCGGACCCACACCAGTCCGGTCCAGACCCGCGCCATGCTGGCCCATGTGGAGGCTCACAAGGACAAGGAGACCATGCCCGAGCTGCGCATCATCGCGCCGGGCCGTGTTTACCGGGTGGATTCCGACGCGACCCACTCACCCATGTTCCATCAGGTGGAGGGGCTGTGGGTCGGTGAGACGGTGAGCTTTGCCGACCTGAAAGGCGTTATTGCGGACTTCCTGCGCAGCTTCTTCGAAAGTGATGATCTGCAGGTACGCTTCCGCCCGTCCTTCTTCCCATTCACCGAACCCTCTGCCGAGATCGACGTCGCTTTCATGAGCGGCGCCCTCAAGGGGCGCTGGCTGGAAATCGCCGGTTGCGGGATGGTGCATCCCAATGTCTTGCGTTTCGGCGGTATCGACCCCGAGCGTTACACCGGCTTTGCTTTCGGCATGGGGCCCGACCGGCTCACCATGCTGCGGTATGGCGTCAATGACCTTCGCCTGTTCTTCGAAGGCGATCTCCGTTTCCTCGGTCAATTCAGGTAAGCCATGCAATTCTCTGAACTCTGGTTGCGCAGTTTCGTCAGTCCGGATCTGGATTCGGACCCGCTGGGCCATCTGCTCACGATGGCGGGACTGGAAGTGGAAGAGCAGGACCGCGTGGCCGGTCCGTTCTCCAAGGTGGTGGTCGCGCAGATCATCGAGGCCGAAAAACATCCCAATGCCGACAAGCTGAGGGTCTGCAAGGTGGATGCCGGCACAGGCGAGCTGCTGCAGATTGTCTGCGGAGCGCCCAACGCGGCCGCAGGCATCCGCATTCCCTGTGCGCAGGTGGGCGCCGACCTGGATGGTTTCGGGATCAAGGCAGCCAAGTTGCGGGGCGTGGAATCCTTTGGGATGCTCTGCTCGGCCAAGGAGCTGGGGATTTCGGAGGAGGGCAGCGGTCTCATGGTGCTGCCGGAAGATGCGCCCGTGGGAGCCGATCTGCGGACGTATCTCGATCTCGATGACACCCTGTTCACCATCAAGCTGACGCCCAACCGGGCGGACTGCCTGAGCCTCGCAGGGATTGCCCGGGAAGTGGCTGCCCTGACCGGTGCGCCCCTCACCTTGCCGGACTGCGCGCCAGTGGCCGCCGTGCATCAGGACACCCGCCCCATCGTGCTGGATGCCCCCGATGCCTGCCCCCGCTACTGCGGCCGTGTCCTCCGGGGCGTCGATGCCCGGGCGCCGACCCCTGAGTGGATGAAGCAGCGTCTTGCCCGCAGCGGGATCCGTTCCATCAGCGCCCTGGTGGACGTGACCAACTACGTGATGCTGGAGCTGGGCCAGCCCCTGCACGCCTTTGACGAGGCGAAGCTGAGCGGCGCGATCCATGTACGTTTTCCCAGGCCCGGCGAGCAGGTGTTGCTGCTCAACGGCCAGACCGTGACGCCCGCCGCCGATACCCTGCTCATTGCCGATGACGCCCGCGCCCTGGCGCTGGCGGGCGTCATGGGAGGCGAGGAGAGCGGCATCACCCTGGATACCACCGACCTGTTCCTGGAAAGTGCTTTCTTTGCCCCGGACGCCATTGCCGGGCGGGCCCGAGCCTATGGTTTCTCTTCGGATGCTTCTTACCGCTTCGAGCGGGGTGTGGATTTTGCGCTGGCCCAGCGGGCCATCGAGCGTGCCACCCGCCTGATCCTCGATATCTGCGGAGGCCAGCCGGGGCCTGTGTGCGAAGCCGTGGCCGCCGAGGCGTTGCCCGCCCGGACGCCGATCCGCCTGCGGGCATCCCGGGTGCGTCGGGTCCTTGGCATTGCCCTCGATGCCGATACGGTTGCGGGGATGTTTGCCCGGCTCAATCTGGAGGTGGTCCGCGAAGGGGACGACTTCGTCGTCACGCCTCCTTCCTACCGCTTTGACCTGGAGATCGAAGAGGATCTCATCGAGGAGATCGCCCGCATCCACGGCTATGACAACATCCCGATGATGCCTCCGAAGGGCCTTGTGCGCATGTTGCCTCGCCCGGAGGACCGGCGCGATGTGATGTCCGTGCGACGTCTGGTGGCGGGTCGGGAGTTCCAGGAGGTCATCAACTTCGCCTTTGTTGAAGAGGCCTGGGAGAAGGATTTCGCCGGCAACACCGATCCGGTGCGCCTGGCCAATCCGATCGCCAGCCAGATGAGCGTGATGCGCTCGACCCTGCTGGGGGGCCTGGTGTCCAATGTGGTGACCAACCGCAAGCGCCAGACCAGCCGGGTCCGTGTCTTCGAGATCGGTCGCTGCTTTGCCCGGGATGCAGCCGGCCAGCCGGTGGCGGGGTATCACCAGCCAGTACGGCTTGCCGCGCTGGCGACGGGTTCCGCCCGTCCCGAGCAGTGGGGGGAGTCTGCCCGTAACGTGGATTTCTTCGACCTCAAGGCCGATCTTGAGGCCCTGCTCTTCCCCCGTGTGGCCCGCTTCGAGCGGATCAGCCATCCTGCGCTTCACCCTGGGCGCGCCGCCCGGGTGAGCCTGGACGGCCAGTCCATCGGCGTGATCGGTGAGCTTCATCCGGTGTGGGTCCAGCGCTATGAGCTGGGGAGCGCACCCGTGGTCTTCGAGATCGAACTGGAGGTGCTGCTGGCTACTCCCACGCCTGCCTATCGGGAGGTTTCCCGCTTCCCGGCGGTGCAGCGGGACCTGGCCCTGGTCGTCGATCAGGGCGTGGCTGCGGCCAGCCTGATCCAGGGTCTGCAGTCCGTGGCGCCGGCCATCGTCCAGCGCATCGAACTGTTTGACCAGTATCAGGGCAAGGGCATTGAGCCCCACCGGAAAAGCCTTGCGTTCCGTGTAGTTATGCAAGAGACTCAGCGCACTCTGGAAGATGCTGAGGTCGATGCGGCCATGACGGCCCTGATTCGCCACGCCGAAGAACATCTTGCCGCGAAGCTGAGGGCCTGATGTCATGGGCATGACGCTGACCAAGGCCGAACTGGCCGACATGTTGTTCGAGCAGGTGGGGCTCAACAAGCGCGAGGCCAAGGATATGGTCGAGTGTTTTTTTGAGGAGATTCGTCTGGCTCTGGAGCGGGGCGACTGCGTCAAGCTCTCGGGCTTCGGCAACTTCCAGCTGCGGGAAAAACCCCAGCGTCCCGGTCGCAACCCGAAGACCGGAGAAGAGATTCCGATTACCGCCCGGCGCGTGGTGACTTTCCACGCCAGCCAGAAGCTCAAGGCCAATGTGGAGCAACTGAGCAATGTCGCCAAGTGAGTCCCCGGCAGTGATGGAGCTGCCGCCCCTTCCCGCCAAGCGTTACTTCACCATCGGTGAAGTGAGTGATCTGTGTGGGGTCAAGCCCCATGTCCTGCGTTACTGGGAGCAGGAGTTCACCCAGCTCCGCCCGCTCAAGCGGGGGGGGAACCGGCGCTATTACCAGCATCACGAGGTGTTGCTGATCCGCCGCATCCGGGAGCTGCTTTACCAGGATGGCTTCACCATTTCCGGTGCCCGTAACCGCCTCGACGATCTGGCAGCGCGCAAGCGGGAGGATGTGGAGGCGTCCGTGGGCCTGAGGGAGCAGCTTTCTTCGGTACGTGCGGAGATCCAGTCCATTCTTCAGATCATCCAGAGCTGACGCCGGGTTCCGGCCTCAGCCAGATGTGTTTCGGGGCGATGCCGAGCAGGTGTCGCCCCTTTTTTCAGGGGTGACTCCATGACCTATTGTGTCAGCATGAATCTTGATGCCGGCCTGGTGTTTTTATCCGATTCCCGGACCAACGCAGGTGTGGACCACATCAATACTTTCCGCAAGATGAGCATCTTCGAACGCCCGGGGGAACGGGTGATGGTGTTGATGAGTTCCGGGAATCTGGCCATCACCCAGCAAGTGGTTTCGGTGCTCAAGGAAGCGATGCTTGCCCAGGATGGCCGGGAGAGTCTCTGGTCGGCGCCCAACATGTTCGAGGCGGCCCGTCACGTGGGAGAAATCCTGCGTGAAGTTTACCGGCGGGACTCGGAGGCTTTCAGGAATTTCGGCATCGATTTTGCTGCAGCCTTGATCCTGGGGGGGCAGATCGGGCAGGAGCAGCCCCGGCTGTTCCATATCTATGCTGCGGGCAATTTCATCGAGGCCACGCCGGATACCCCCTATTTCCAGATCGGGGAGTCCAAGTACGGCAAACCCATCATCGATCGGGTGGTGAACCGCCATACCAGCCTGGACGAGGCTGCCAAGCTGGCCCTTATTTCCATGGATTCGACGATCCGCTCCAACCTCTCGGTGGGGGTGCCCCTTGATCTGGCCATCATCAGGACGGACGAGCTCAAGGTGTCCACCCGCCTCAGCATCGACTCATCCAACGCATACTTCCAGATGATCCGCAGCCGCTGGAGTGCATCCCTGCGGGACGCGTTCGATGCCTTGCCGAATCCGGACTGGCAGGACAAGGGCGAGATCCTTTAGCCCGCCCCGTTCTCCGCGACGTGCTTACCAGCCCTGGGCCTGACGGCGTCCGTTCTCGCACTCCTCCCGGAATTGCAGGAACTGGCGCAGGCGTTTCATCTCGATTCTGCCCGCATCAGCCGCCGCGTGCAGGGCGCAACCCGGTTCCGTATCGTGACGACAGTCCCGGAAGCGGCATTCCCCGGCGTAGGGCCGGAATTCCGGGAAGCTGGCTTCCAGCTGGGCATTGTCCAGGTGTACCAGGCCGAAGGTCTGCATGCCAGGGCTGTCGATGATTCCACCTCCTTCGGGCAGGGGATAGAGGCGGGCGAAGGTGGTGGTGTGCTTGCCCGTGTCCAGTACCTCTGAGATCTCCCGGGTCGCGGCGCGGGCTTCGGGGATCAGGGCATTGGTCAACGTGGATTTGCCCATGCCGGACTGCCCTACCAGCAGGCTGGTTTCTCCGGTCAGGCGCTCCCGCAGGGCGTCCACCGTGTCCAGGGCCGAGAGTTCCAGGACAGGGTAGCCGAGGGCCGCGAAGGGGGCCAGACGTGTCCGTGCATCGGCCAGTCCGGCCGTGATGTCGGTCTTGTTGAGGACGATGAGGACCTTGAGATGCTGGCTTTCGGCGGCGCACAGGCAGCGGGAGATGAACTCGTCGCTGAAGCTGGGTTCGGTGGCCACCACCATGACCACCTGGGTGGCGTTGGCGGCGATCAGCTTCTGGCGCCAGGCGTCCGAGCGGTAGAGCAGGCTGCTGCGCTCGAGAAGTTTGTCGATCACGCCCTGACCAGGGCCGGTCGTGGCGACCTGGACCCGGTCACCGCAGGCGAACAGGCTCTTCTTGCCGCGAGGAACGCACAGGAGGAGCTCGCCGGCATCGGTGCGGACTTCGTACTGGCGCCCGAAGGCGGCGATCAGGGTGCCGAAGGTTTTCATCGGGTGTGGGCCTGCAGGCGGGCAATGCGGAGGGCCGCCGGGGGATGGGAGTCGTACACGGTGGAGTACAGGGGGTCAGGGGTCAGGGTCGAGGCATTGTCCCTGTAGAGCTTGACCAGTGCCTGTATCAACTCCGTTGCCGAAGCCTGAGCGGCGGCATAGGCATCGGCCTCAAATTCGTGCTTGCGCGACCACAAGCTCATGAAGGGGGTCAGGGGGAAGGTGAAGACGGGCAGCACCAGCGCGAACAGCACCAGGGTCGGAGCGGTGCCTCCCACGTTCATGCCCAGGCCCTCAAAGAACCAGGGCTGGCTTGAAACATGCCCGAGCAGGGCGAAGAACGCGAGGCTGCCGGCGCCGATCACGGCAAGGCGTTTCCAGAGATGCTTGTGGTGGAAATGGCCCAGCTCGTGTGCCAGAACGGCTTCCACTTCGGCGGGGGAGAGCTTTTCCAGCAGAGTGTCGAAGAATACGATCCGTCGGGATGCGCCGAAGCCGGTGAAGTAGGCGTTGCCATGGGCCGAGCGTCTGGATCCGTCCATCACGAACAGGCCGGACAGGCGAAAGCCGCAGCGTTCCATCAAGTTCTGGATGCGTGCTTGCAGGGGGCCGTTTTCCAGGGGTTCGAAGCGATTGAAGAGGGGGGCGATGAACGTCGGGTAGACCAGCATCACCAGCAGGTTGAAGCCCAGCCAGGAGGCCCACGTATAGGCCCACCACCGCTCGCCCATGGTGTCCATGATCCACAGCACGCCGGCGATCAGCGGAAGGCCGATCACCATCGCGAGGACGATCCCTTTGGCCGTATCGGCGGCGAACAGGCCAGGGGTCAGCCGGTTGAAGCCGAAGCGGGCTTCCAGACCGAAACTGCGGTAGATGCCGAGGGGCAGGTCTACCCCCCACGATACAGCCGCCGTGAGCGCAATAAAGGCGACACCGTGCAGCAGGCTTCCCCCATCGGCAAAGCGGGCGGCAACACCGTACAGGGCCTGGAGCCCGCCACCGAGGGTCAGCAGTAGAAGAAGGCTGCTGGAAATGAACAGGTCGATCATTCCCAGGCGTACCCGGGCCACTGTGTAATCGGCAGCCTTCTGGTGGGCTTCGAGGGAAATGCTGTCTGCGAAGGCTGGCGGTACGGCGTTCCGATGGAAGCGCACATGGAGCATCTGGCGCATGGCGAGCCAGAAGCGGACCATCAGTCCGGCGAACAGGGCGAGCAGGAAGAGGGAGGAGAGGCTGCTGGAGGTCATCGGCGAAGGGGCTGGGCAGGGAGGTGGGGCTGAAGCCGGGCACGGCGCCGGGCATGGGCGTAGAATCGCGCCTTTACCAGAAAAGCGGACCGATTATGGCACAGGACCAGAATCACCTCATCTGGCTGGACATGGAAATGACCGGCCTCAATCCCGACTCCGATCGCATCATCGAGATCGCCATGGTGGTCACCAACAGCAACCTGGACGTGGTGGCCGAAGGACCGGTGATTGCAGTGCATCAGCCCGATGCGGTGCTGGATGCGATGGATGAGTGGAACAAGAACACCCACGGCCGGTCCGGTCTGATCGATCGGGTCAAAGCATCTCCGGTGGGAGAGGCCGAAGCGGAGCAGCTGTTCCTGGAGTTCATGCGTCAGTACATCCCGTCCCGCACGTCTCCCATGTGTGGCAACTCGATTGGCCAGGACCGGCGCTTCATGGCCCGCTACATGCCCAAGCTGGAAGACTGGTTCCACTACCGCAATCTGGACGTGTCGACCCTCAAGGAGCTCTGCCGCCGCTGGCGCCCGGACGTATACAAGGGGCTTGAGAAGAAGGGTGCCCACAAGGCCCTTGACGACATTCTGGAGTCCATCGCCGAGCTCCGTTACTACCGGGAGAATTTCCTGAAGGTGTGAGCCGGGAGGCCGACGGTTGCAAGGGCGCCTTGCGGCGCCCTTGCTTCATCCGCTGCCTCGCAGCCACTTGCGGCTGCTCTGGGTGTCCAGCAGTTCCCGGGGGGTCGGTAGCCCCTGGGCGTTGGCCCGGCTCAGGGCGACCAGGTGGAGCTGGGCCACGGCCAGGGCTTCCAGAAGGGCGTGGCGCTGATCGAGGCGTTCCACCCCGAAAGCCCCCAGCCAGGCATCCATCCGGGCCTGGCCGGCAATCCGTTCCGGGTACAGGCTGGGCATCAGGATCATCAGGTCCAGCCAGTCCAGCTCGGGTTGCTGATGCAGGTAGTGCTCGAAGGCGCGGTGGAGGATGCCCTGGTTGAAGGGGGCATTGAAGACCACCACGGGGTCGCGGCCGATGAATTCCAGAAGGCCGATCAGGGTATCCGCCGGGACAGAACCCAGCGGGGCGTGGAAGGCATCGCTGGGCTGAATGCTGCACTGGCAGATCGCCACGGCACCTACGGCCACCAGGCGCTGGCCGCCGCCTTCGGTGGTCGCTGTTTCGCTATTGACCACGACGTAGCGGGTTTCGAAATGAGAGCGCCCCAGATCCGGTTGCGGTGCCGCCAGAGCGGCCTTGAGGCGGGTCTGAAGTTCGGTCGCCAGGGCCGGGCCTCCGCCCGGCAGGAATCGGGAAAGCCAGTTCATATCTGGTAGTCCAGTTTCAGGCGCAGCTGGATCTTGCGAGCCTGGCGAAAGGCTTCCTTGAGGATGCGCCGGTCCAGTTCGTTAAGCTCGTCCGGCTTGACCTGGTTGTCGCCGGGGGCGCCGTGGTCGGTGTCCAGATGCTGGTGGCGCAGGCGCAGCAACTGTATGAAGTGGAAGCCATCGGCCATGGCTGAGAGCTCCTCGGCGGGCATGCCGATCCGTAGTCCCCCCTGCCGGAGCCGATGCACCGTGCTGGTGGCATCGACCCCCGTGCGCAGGGACAGGACCCGGGCCGCGTCCACGAAAAGACGGGCGCCGAATTTCTTTAGGTCGATGGTGCCGTCTCCTTCCGTCACGAAATCCCGGATCTTGCCCAGGGGGGGCGAGACATCAAGGGCATTGGTGGCCATGGCCTTGAGGAAGGCCGGGTTACCCGCGGTCATGGAGAGAAGCCAGTGGCGCAGGCGGTAGGTCAGTTTTTCGTCCCCGTAAAGCACCCGGAAGTCGAAGAAGATGGTCGCATTGAGCAGTGCCTCGGGGTGGGGCTCGCGGATCCAGCTGCCGAATTTTTCGCGCCATTCGTCAACGGTCAGGCACAGGTCCGGATTGCTGGCCATGATGTTGCCCTCACAGAGAGGGAAGCCACAGGCGGCCAGGTCGTTGTTTACATCCCGGGCAAAATCCAGCAGGCGCAGCTTGAGGGGTTCCTTGTCAGCCCATTCGGGGAGCAGGTAAACAATTCCGTTGTCCTGATCGGTGGACAATGTCTGTTCGTGGCGTCCCTCGGAGCCGAAGGCCAGCCAGGCGTATTCCACCCCGTACAGGTCGTGGCGCTCGAGGTTGAGCTCGATGATGCGGCGAGTCAGGGCGTCGTTGAGTGCCGAGATGAACTGGGTCAGCTGTTCCGCACCAATGCCCTGGGCGAGCAGGTTCAGGGCGAGCTGGCGGATGTCCCGGCTGGCCCGCTGGAGGGCCTCCACGTCTGCGGCACTTTCAATGCCCGAGCGGATCTGGCGCAGGCCGATGCGCTGAAGGGCGAACAGGTCCCGCTCGGAGATCACCCCCCGGAGCTTGTCCTCATTATCCACCACGAGGATGTGCCGCACGCCGTGGGTGGCCATCTCCAGGGCGGCATCATAGGCACTGGCCGTACCGCTGAGGGTGTGGGGCGGTGTGGTCATGACGTCGGCGATGGGGCGGCCGAGTTCGAAGCCTGGAAGCACGATGCGTTTCAGGATATCGCTCTGGGTGAGCACCCCGACGGGTCTCTCGTCTTCCCCGGCCACGGCCAGACAGCCAACGCCGGCGTCGACCATTTTCTCCAGGGCTGTCCGGGTGGCCATCTCCGGGGGAACGAAGACGGGCGCCTTCTTCACCAGGTTGGAGAGGGAGGTGGTCATGGTCTGCTGCTCTGCGGCCCGCTGGGAAAACTGGACCTGAAGTTGTTCCCGGGACTGGTTGAGCAGGCTGGCGATGTAGCGGGTGCAGAAGAGCTGGAACGTGGGGCTCAGCTCCTGCAGCCGGAGGAAGTCGGCGGCAGGCAGCTGGAAGCAGTAGCAGTCCTCGACGGCGATGTATCCGTTGGTGGAGGGGCGTCCCGCCGAAATGGCGCCAATGGGGAAGCACTCGCCCGGCCCAAGGGTCAGGGTGGCGTACTCCGTGACAGCGATGCCGCCATTCTGCCGGGCCTGGACCTTGCCCCTGTGAACAATATGAAAGAAGCGCGGGATGCCATCTTCGGGCATCAGGACGGGGGATTCTGCCGGGTAGAAAGCGATGGACAGCCGCTCGCCGAGAAATCGCAGGGCTTCGGCTTCCATCCGGTCGAAGGGTGCATGACGGCGCAGGAAGTCCAGATTCGTGCGAAGCAGGATGTCGGTGGCGGATGTGTCCATAACGCAGTCGGGCAACGGATTCAAACTGTCGAATCTACCCGTCTCATGCC
>NZ_JAQUVG010000059.1 GCF_028693495.1 Zoogloea sp.
TGCGACGACCGGGCCCGGAGCGGCTTCGGTGGCGGCGTTGCTCTGCTCGCCAATCTCCAGTTCGCCCTGCTGCTGGCGTCGGTGCTGCCGGGTTCTTCGTTGCGGCGACCGCCACGACGACCACGACGGCTGCGGCGGCGCTCATTGGCAGCTTCGCCTTCCGCTGTGCTCTGGACTGCGTTGCTCTCGGGGACCGCTGCTACGGCGATTTCCGTCGCCGTGCTCAACTGCTCGGCACTGCTGATGATGCTTTCTGCGTCCGTAGGCTTGGGGGCAGTGTTGCGATTGCGGCCCCGTTCGCCGCGTTCTCCCCGTTCGGGGCGCTCAGCACGTTCGGGGCGCTCTGTGCGTTCAGGACGTTCCGTGCGCTCGGTGTTGCGGGGTTCCCGTTCGGTTCGTTCCTGGCGCTCGCCGCGCGGGCGCTTGTCCCTTTGCTCGGCCTGCGCTTCGCCGTTGGGAGCGTTGCGGATGTTTTCCCGGGGTTCGCGGCTTTCGCTGCGCTCCTCGCGCTGGCCATCCCGGCGACCGCGGCCTCCGTCACGACGACCGTTGCGTTCATTGCGCCCGCGCGTTTCGCGGCGCTGGGGCTCGGGTTGGGCCTGAACGGGGGACGGCGCGGGTGCGGGTGCCGGCTTTTCGCCCCGGAAGAAGGCGAAGATGCGGGCGAGCAGGCCGGGCTGGCTCTCTGGAACGGGCGGGAGGGGCGCTGCTGCGGCCTTGGCCTCGACCACGGGTGCTGGCTGGTCGGGGGTGATGCCCTTGACGGCGGCTTCCTGGCGTACCGGGCGGTCGGTGTTGGCCGACGGCGGGGTATAGGTTTCCTCCGTCGGCTTGCTGGCCATCCGGTAGCTGGGCAGTGAGCCGTCGTCGGAGTTGAGCTGGTCGTGGCGCAGGCGGATGATTTCGTGCTGGGGGGTTTCGAGGTGCCGGTTGGGGATCAGGACCAGGCCGACCTTGTGGCGGATCTCGATTGTGGCGATGTCGTCACGTTTCTCGTTGAGGAGGAAGGTGGCCACGTCGACCGGCACCTGGCAGTGCAGGGCGCCGGTGTTGTCCTTCATGGCTTCCTCTTCGAGAATGCGCAGGATGTGCAGGGCCGACGACTCGGTGCTGCGGATGTGGCCGGTGCCGTTGCAGCGCGGGCAGGGGATGTAGCTGGTCTCGGCAAGGGCCGGGCGTAGGCGCTGGCGGGACAGTTCGAGCAGGCCGAAGCGGCTGATCTTGCCGGTCTGCACGCGGGCGCGGTCGTAGCGCAGGGCGTCACGCAGGCGGTTTTCCACCTCGCGCTGGTTCTTTTGCGACTCCATGTCGATGAAGTCGATGACGATCAGGCCACCGAGGTCGCGCAGGCGCAGCTGGCGGGCCACTTCGTCAGCGGCTTCGCAGTTGGTCTTGAAGGCGGTTTCCTCGATGTCGGCACCGCGGGTGGCGCGGCCGGAGTTCACGTCCACAGAGACCAGGGCCTCGGTGTGGTCGATCACGATGGCGCCGCCGGAGGGCAGGTTGACCTGGCGCGAGTAGGCCGATTCGATCTGGTGCTCGATCTGGAAGCGCGAGAACAGCGGCACGTCATCGTGGTAACGCTTCACGCGATTCACGTTCTGCGGCATCACGTGGGCCATGAACTGGCGCGCCTGCTCGTATACGTCGTCGGTGTCGATCAGGATTTCGCCGATGTCGGGCTGGAAGTAGTCACGGATGGCGCGGATGACCAGGCTGCCCTCCTGGTAAATCAGGAAGGCGCCTGCCTGGGTCTGGGCTGCACCGTCGATGGCACGCCACAGCTGGAGGAGGTAGTTGAGATCCCACTGGAGTTCCTCGGCGTTGCGGCCGATGGCGGCCGTACGGGCGATCAGGCTCATGCCGCCGGGCACCTCGAGCTGGTCCATCACGTCACGCAGTTCGGCGCGCTCGTCACCCTCGACGCGGCGCGAAACGCCGCCGCCCCGGGGGTTGTTGGGCATCAGCACCAGGTAGCGGCCTGCCAGGGAGACGAAAGTGGTGAGGGCTGCTCCCTTGTTGCCACGCTCGTCCTTCTCTACCTGGACGATCAGTTCCTGGCCTTCCTTGAGTGCTTCCTTGATGGACGCACGGCCAGCGTCCACGCCGGGCTGGAAGTAGGCACGGGAAATTTCCTTGAACGGCAGGAAGCCGTGGCGCTCGGCACCGTAGTCCACAAAGGCAGCTTCGAGGCTGGGCTCGATGCGCGTGATGACAGCTTTGTAGATGTTGCTCTTACGTTGTTCCTTGGCGGCCGATTCAATGTCGAGATCGATCAGTTTCTGACCGTCGACAATGGCAACGCGGAGTTCCTCGGCCTGCGTTGCATTGAAGAGCATGCGCTTCATTCGTCTTCTTCTCCCGCGCAGCACACGGGCAGGACGAACCGCACCGCCGCTTTAGCAGCGGCGACTTAGTTTGGCGTTATCGCGACTATCCTTCATCGGGGAATCAAACTAGGTGGGCGGCGGAAAGTTCGTCTATGCACCCTGAACTGCGTCATACGCCAAGGGGGAGGGAGGGAGCCTGCTGCACGACTGGTCTCGCGGTTGCGGTGGGGATCGCATCGTGTGCGATGAGGCCACCGGTCGCGACCTCGGGCTTGCCTTTGGGCTCCATCCGACCCCTGCGTTCAGGGCCGTTGATCTGCGTGTGCGCTGGCGCGCAATTGGTACAAGTTTATTGTCGAATCAAGTACCATCGCCCTCCCTTTGGTCTGGCGATGGACCTTCCTATGGTGTTTTCGGGAGCGGGATAACGCTGGCTTGTACTAAGCGCTGGCCGCCTTGTCTAAGGCTGCCGCGTGGAATCGCTCTGGGGCGGCGCGGGCCGGTGTTGAATTCTGCACAACACGCATGAAGGCAGGCGCGACGCATCAGGACCGAAAAACCGTTGAACAGTATATTTCAAAACCATGGCTTTGAGTAAAGCGCCCGCCGTGAGCCGGGTTTGCGTGGATGACGGCAGTGCAGGTCAGCGCATTGACAATTTTCTTGTACGTCACTGCAAGGGTGTGCCCAAGAGCCACGTTTATCGCATCCTGCGCAGCGGCGAGGTGCGGGTGAACAGCAAGCGGGTGGATCAGACCTATCGCCTCAAGGAAGGCGACGAGGTGCGCATCCCGCCGATCCGTCTGGCGGACAAGCCTGAGGCCGCGCCGGTTCCGATGGGTAAGCCGTTTGAGGTCGTCTACGAGGATGAGGCCCTGCTGGTGCTCGACAAGCCGGCGGGGCTGGCGGTGCACGGGGGCAGCGGCGTCAGCTTCGGGGTCATCGAGCAGCTCCGTCGCCAGCGCCCGGAGGCCAGGTTCCTGGAGTTGGTTCATCGTCTGGACCGGGAAACGTCCGGTCTGCTGATTGTGGCCAAGAAGCGCAGTGCCCTGGTCGTGCTCCACGACATGATGCGGGAGGGGCGGGTGCACAAGCGTTACCTGACCCTGGTGGCTGGGCGCTGGCTCAATCCGCTTCAGCACATCAGGCATCCCCTGTACAAGTACCTGATCGATGGAGGGGAGCGTCGGGTGCGCGTGGCTCCGGAGGGCAAGCCGGCCCATAGTGTGGTCCGTCTGGTGAGGCGCTGGGCAGGTTACAGTCTGGTGGAGGTGGAGCTGAAGACCGGCCGGACCCACCAGATCCGGGTGCATCTGAGCCATTCCGGGTTCCCCTTGTGCGGTGATGACAAATATGGCGACTTTGCCCTCAACAAGCAGCTCGACAAGGATGGTCTCAAGCGCATGTTTCTCCATGCGGCCCGGCTGGAGTTCCGTCATCCCCTGACGGGGGTGCCTGTTGAGCTCTCCTCAGCGCTGCCGGTGGAACTGGAGGCGTTTTTGAGGCATGTGGAGCAGACCCGGGAGAAAGAGCATGGCTAAGCGTTTTGAACTGGTGGTTTTTGACTGGGATGGTACGTTGATGGATTCGGCTGCGGCGATCGTCCGGGCTATTCAGGCGGCCAGTGCGGATCTGGGTTTTCCCGTGCCCCCGGATGAGCGGGCGCGCCACGTGATCGGCCTGGGGCTGGTGGATGCCCTGCGTCATGCCGTGCCCGAACTTCCCGAGTCGGATTATGCGCGGATGGCAGAGCGCTACCGCCACCATTACCTGGCGGGAGATCACGAGCTGACCCTGTTCGAGGGGACGGAGGCCTTGATTGATGATCTTCATCGCCGGGGGTATCTGCTGGCGGTGGCGACGGGCAAGAGCCGCCGGGGTCTGGACCGGGCGCTGGAGGCGACGGGGCTCGGGCGTTTTTTTCATGGGACGCGCTGCGCCGACGAGTCCTTCTCCAAGCCCCATCCGGCCATGCTCCATGAGCTGATGGATGAGCTCGGCGTGGCGGCCGAGGCCTGCCTGATGATCGGGGATACCACCCATGACCTGCTGATGGCCAGGAATGCCGGGGTGGCCGGGCTGGCGGTGAGCTTCGGGGCGCATCCCGTGGCGGAGTTGCTGGCCGCCGGGCCGCTGGCCTGCGTGCACACCCCCGCCGGGTTGCGCTCCTGGCTGGAGCTCAACGGATGATTGGGCAATGAAATGAAGGGGCGCTGGGCGCCCTGCGGAGACCGTCTCCGTACGGCCTGTGGCGCGGGTCAGTCCGCGAGGATCAGGAAGACCGCCGGTCGCTTGGCCAGCTCGGGGGGGGTGGATTTCTTCCAGTCGGCGACGCTACGGGTGTGAATCCACTCCTCGGCGGTGGTGAGGTCCCGGGCGATGCACAGGCGGGTATCCGGCCGGCAGGTGGTACGCAGGGCCTCGAACATCCGCTCGTTGCGGTAAGGGGTCTCGATGAACAGCTGGGTGCGTGAGCAGCGTGCGGACTCCGCTTCCAGTTCGCGGATCCGCTTGTTGCGGGTCTCTTCGTCCACCGGCAGGTAGCCGTGGAAGGCGAAGCTCTGGCCGTTGAGTCCTGAGCCCATCAGGGCAAGGAGGAGGGAAGAGGGGCCGACCAGGGGGGCGACAGGGATCCCTTTTTCGTGTGCCCGGCGCACCAGAAGGGCGCCTGGGTCGGCCACCGCAGGGCAGCCTGCCTCGGACATCAGGCCGCAGTCCTGCCCTGCGAGCAGCGGTGCAAGGAGGGTGTCCAGATCAGACTGGCGGGGTTTGTCGGGGAGCTCCCGGATATCCAGGTCCCGGAGTGGGGTGGGGTGTTCCAGGCGCTTGAGTTCGGCCCGGGCCGTTTTGGCGTTTTCGACGACAAAGTAGTTGAGGCTGCGGGCGCGCCCGGCCACGTCGGCCGGTGTGGTCAGCTGAGTCGGGGCCGGGCCGAGGCTGACGGGGATGAGATAGAGGGTTCCAGTGCGCATGGTCAGGGCAGGGCGATGCCTTCGTTGCGCAGCATGCGGGCGAGTGCGATCAGTGGCAGGCCAACCAGCGCATTGGGGTCGTCGCCGGAGAGGGCGTCGAGCAGCGTGATCCCGAGCCCTTCTGATTTGGCGCTGCCGGCGCAGTCCAGAGGGCGCTCCTTGTGCACGTAGCGTACGATTTCGTCGTCCGCGAGGGTGCGGAAGCGGACTTCGGTGGGTACGTTTTCCAGTTGATGTGAGCCGGTGCGGGTGTTGAGCAAGGCCAGGGCCGTGTGGAAAATGACCGTGCGCCCACTCATGGACTGGAGCTGGGCAATCGCGCGCTCCACGGTGCCTGGCTTGCCGAAGCGCTGCTCGTCCATGCAGGCGACCTGGTCGCTGCCGATGATCAGGGCGTCCGGGAACTGGCTGGCCACGGCCCTGGCCTTTGCAACGGCCAGCCGTTCTGCGGTGGCCCGGGGGCTTTCTCCGTTGAGGGGAGATTCATCCAGGTCGGGGCGGGCGATTTCAAAGGGGAGGTCGAAGCGCTTCAGGAGTTCCCGGCGGTAAGCCGAGGTGGAGGCAAGCACAAGTTTCATGGGGATAGGTGTCGTGAGACAGGCGTCACAATGACGGTGCAGGGTTTTGACACGGGGGGCCGAAAATAATATCATGCCGCGCTTATGTCGCAAGAACGCTTCGTGATTGACCTGCGGGCCCTGGCCAGAGATGGCCGCAGCGTGCAGGCAAAGGTGCCCGTCAAGAGCCTTGGCCGTTTGGTCGAGTCTCTGCTGGAGCCTGTCGGTGAAGTGGCTTTCGAGTTTCAGGGTGAGCGTGACGACGAAGGCAAGCTCTACGTCGATCTGCAGATCCAGGGTGACCTGGTGTTGCAGTGCCAGCGCTGTCTTGAGGCTTTGGTGTGGCCCTGTCGGGTCAGCAATCGCCTTCTCCTTCTGCGCCCGGGTGAGGCATTGCCGGAAGATGAACTGGAGAACGATGAGGTGGATGCCCTTGAGGCAGAGCCTCACACCGATCTGCTGGCCCTGGTCGAGGACGAGTTGATTCTCGCCGTGCCCCTGGTGCCCCGCCACGAGAATTGCGAACCCCCGGTCAAGACCGGTGTTGATGAAGAGATTTCGCCCTTCGCCGTCCTGCGTCAGCTGCGTGGCAAGGTTTAAGTATTCCTCAAGGAGTGTTTCATGGCTGTCCAACAGAACAAGAAGTCCCCGTCCAAGCGCGGTATGCACCGTTCCCACGATTTTCTGGTGGCCCCCCCGCTGGCCATCGAGCCGACCACGGGCGAAGTGCACCTGCGTCACCACGTGTCGCCCTCCGGCGTCTATCGTGGCAAGAAGGTTGCCAAGGCCAAGGGCGAGTAATCCCCTCCTGGTCCGGAAGCGGCGCGATGCACCTGAGGTGCTCGCGCCGTTTTTACACATGTACCCTTATATTCGTGCCGAATGACTGTCACCCTGGCAATTGACTGCATGGGGGGCGACCACGGCCCCTCGGTGACCGTGCCGGCAGCCCTGCATTTCATGCGGGTTGATCGGGATACCCGGATCGTCCTGGTAGGGCGGCCGGAGGCCATCGAACCGCATCTGGGCACTGCCCAGGCCGAATTTGGCGAACGTCTGCGCATCCATCGGGCAACCGAGGTGGTGGGTATGGACGAGTCACCGGCGCTGGCCATGCGCAACAAGAAAGACTCGTCGATGCGGGTCTCGGTCAATCTCGTCAAGGACGGGGAGGCCCAGGCTGCGGTATCCGCCGGCAATACGGGCGCGCTGATGGCGATCTCCCGCTTTGTCCTCAAGACCCTTCCCGGTATCGACCGGCCGGCAATCTGCAGCACGCTGCCGACCCTGCGCGGACAGACCCATGTCCTCGATCTGGGCGCCAATGTGGATTGCTCACCCGAACATCTCCTGCAGTTTGGCATCATGGGTGCCATGCTGGTGGCTGCTGTGGAGCACAACGAGCGCCCGAGCGTGGGTCTGCTCAACATCGGCGAGGAAGAAATCAAGGGCAACGAAGTGGTCAAGCAGGCGGGAGAGTTGCTGCGCAACAGTGGTCTCAACTTCTACGGCAACGTGGAAGGCAATGACATCTACAAAGGCACGGTTGATGTGGTCGTCTGCGATGGTTTTGTCGGTAACGTAGCCCTCAAGACCTCCGAGGGGCTGGCCCAGATGATGGCGACCTTCCTGCGTGAGCAGTTTTCCCGCAACTGGATGACCAAGCTGGCGGCGGTCTTTGCCATGTCTGCCCTCAAAGGCTTCAAGCACAAGGTGGATTCGCGCCGCTACAACGGTGCGGCCTTGCTCGGCCTGCGCGGGGTGGTGGTCAAGAGCCATGGCTCGGCGGATGCCTTTGCCTTCGAGCAGGCCATCTGGCGGGCAGCCGAGGCGGCCCGCAACCGACTCATCGAACGCATCAGCGAGCGCATGGAGCGCGAAAGGTCTGCCGCATGATCCACGCACGCGTCGCCGGGACGGGCAGCTTCCTGCCCGGCAAGCCTGTTACCAATGATGATCTGGTGGCCCGGGGGATTGATACCTCGGACGAATGGATTGCCGGGCGCACCGGCATCCGTGCCCGCCACCTCGCCGATCCCGATGTGACGGCCAGCCAGCTGGCCTATGAGGCGAGTGTTCGCGCCATTGAGGCGGCGGGCTGTCGGCCCAACGACATTGATCTGGTGATCGTTGCCACGTCCACCCCGGACTACATCTTTCCAAGTACTGCGGCACTCCTGCAGGCCCGGCTTGGCATTACCAGCGGCGCTGCGGCCTTTGATCTGCAGGCCGTGTGTACTGGCTTCGCCTATGCCCTGGCGACCGCTGAAAAGTTCATCCGCTCCGGTAGTCATCAGCGAGCGCTGGTGGTGGGTGCTGAAGTATTTTCCCGGATTCTGGATTGGGACGACCGCGGTACCTGCGTCCTGTTCGGCGATGGTGCCGGTGCCGTCATCCTTGAAGCCTCGGAGCGTCCGGGCATTCTGGCAACGGCCCTCCATGCGGATGGCAGTCACAATCCCATCCTGTGCGTTCCGGGGCAGGTCAGCCGCGGTCAGGTCACGGGTGATCCCTTCCTGCGCATGGATGGTCAGGCGGTCTTCAAGTTTGCCGTCAAGGTGCTCGGCGAAGTCGCCCGTGAAGTGGTCGATCAGGCCGGCCTCTCCCTGGATCAGGTGGACTGGCTGATTCCTCATCAGGCCAACATCCGCATCATCCAGGCCACCGGCAAGCGCCTCGGGCTGCCGATGGAGCGGGTCATCACCACGGTGGCGCAGCACGGCAACACCTCCGCGGCCTCAATTCCGCTGGCACTCGACCTGGCGGTCCGGGATGGCCGCGTTCAGCGCGGGCATCGCCTTCTCCTTGAAGGGGTGGGCGGTGGCTTCACTTGGGGTGCCGTACTGCTTGAGTTCTGAGCATTTCCAATCCGTCGTGCTTCACACGCCAAACCTAAAAGGCAGGGAATGATGAATTTTGCTTTCGTATTTCCGGGGCAGGGCTCCCAGTCGGTCGGCATGATGACGGCCTACGGCGCGTCGGCCGTGATCCGCCAGACCTTCGCCGAGGCGTCCGAGGCCCTTGGCCAGGATCTGTGGCAGATGGTGATCGATGGCCCCGCCGAGCTGCTGGCCCAGACCGTCAATACCCAGCCGCTGATGCTCACTGCGGGCGTCGCCGTTTATCGTGAATGGATTGCCCGTGGTGGTGCGCTTCCTGCGCTGGTTGCCGGTCACAGCCTCGGTGAGTACTCGGCCCTCGTCGCTGCCGGCGCCCTGGATTTTGCCGAAGCCGTCCGGCTGGTGCGCCTGCGGGCCCAGGCCATGCAGGAGGCCGTGCCCGCCGGTGAGGGTGCCATGGCGGCGCTGCTGGGGCTGGATGAGGCTGCAGCTGCCGAAGCCTGTGCCGAGGCCGCCCAGGGGGACGTGGTGTCTGCGGCCAACCTCAATAGTCCCGGTCAGATCGTCATTGCCGGCAGCAAGGCCGCGGTTGAGCGTGCCATTGCAGCAGCCAAGGCCAGGGGAGCCAAGCGCGCCGTGCTGCTGCCGGTCAGTGCGCCGTTCCACTGTGATCTGATGAAGCCTGCTGCCGAGCGCCTTCAGGCCCGTCTGGCCGGGCTCGAGGTCCGGGTGCCGTCCATTCCTGTGCTCAATAATGTGGATGTGGCCGTTGAGGATCAGCCCGCGCGCATCAAGGATGCGCTGGTGCGCCAGGCCTACTCTCCTGTGCGCTGGATCGAGATCGTCCAGGCAATTGCGCGCCGTGGTGCGACCCATGTGTTTGAATGTGGCCCGGGCAAGGTGCTGGCCGGCATGACCAAGCGTATCGAAGGCAGCCTGCAGGGTGGAGCGATCGCCGATGGGGCGAGCCTGGAAGATGTTTTGAAGATGACGGGGGAAGCATGAGTCAGGTTCTGCAAGGCCAGGTCGCTCTGGTGACCGGCGCATCCCGGGGGATTGGTCGTGCCATTGCTCTCGAATTGGGTCGTCTCGGAGCCACCGTGATTGGCACCGCCACCTCGGAAGGCGGCGCCGCTGACATCCAGGCGGGCTTGCAGGCGGCGGGTATCGCAGGCCAGGGGCTTGCCCTGGATGTGACCAGTCCCGAAGCGTGCGAGACAGCCATCGCCGCGATCGAGAAGGCGCATGGTGCAGTCGGGATTCTGGTGAACAACGCCGGCATCACCCGCGACAACCTGGCCATGCGCATGAAGGATGCCGAGTGGGACGCGGTCATCGAGACCAATCTGAAGGCGGTCTTCCGCATGTCCAAGCTGGTCATGCGTGGCATGATGAAAGCCCGTACGGGTCGCATCATCAACATCACCTCGGTGGTCGGGAGCTCCGGAAACCCGGGGCAGGCCAACTACGCTGCTGCCAAGGCCGGTGTGGCGGGCATGACCCGAGCGCTGGCCCAGGAGCTGGGCAGCCGCAACATTACGGTCAATTGCGTGGCGCCAGGCTTCATCGACACGGACATGACCAAAGAGTTGCCCGAGGCCCAGCGCGAGGCCCTGGCCGGCAAGATTGCCCTGGGTCGCCTGGGTCGGCCCGAGGAAATTGCTGGCGTGGTGGGCTTTCTGGCATCCCCCGCAGCATCCTATGTGACGGGGGCAACCCTGCACGTGAACGGCGGCATGTACATGGCGTAAATCTCGCCGTGCTGGCGAGGGTGCGTGTTTTTGGTAGAATGCGGGGGTTTTTGAATTTACCCGCACAACTGGGAAGGAGTTACACACATGGAAAACATCGAACAACGCGTCAAGAAAATCGTTGCCGAACAACTCGGCGTGAACGAATCCGAAATCAAGAACGAATCCTCTTTCGTGGACGATCTGGGCGCTGATTCCCTCGATACCGTCGAGCTGGTCATGGCCCTCGAAGAAGAGTTCGAGTGCGAGATCCCCGATGAAGAAGCCGAGAAGATCACCAGCGTTCAGCAGGCGATCGACTACGTCACCGCTCACCTGAACAAGTAAGACTCCCGGAGCCTGCCTTGACCCGTCGTAGAGTCGTAGTAACCGGCCTGGGCGTCATTTCGCCGGTCGGCAACACCGTGCCTGAAGCCTGGGACGCCATCATCAATGGCCGTTCCGGGATCGGAGAGATCACCCGCTTCGATACTTCCGCCTGTCCGGTCAAGATTGCCGGGGAGGTCAGGAATTTCGATCTCGCGGCATATCTTTCTCCGAAAGAGGCACGCCGCATGGATGGTTTCATCCATTACGGGCTTGCTGCGGGCATTCAGGCTTTCCGTGATTCGGGCATCGAGGTGACCGAGGAGAATGCCCACCGGATCGGTGTCAATATCGGTTCGGGCATCGGCGGCTTGCCGATGATCGAGGAGACGCACAACGATTTCCTCGCCGGCGGTCCCCGCAAGATTTCCCCCTTCTTCATTCCCGGCACGATCATCAACATGATCTCCGGCAACCTGTCGATCATGTTCGGCCTGAAGGGGCCGAACCTGGCGGTGGTAACCGCCTGTACCACGGGCTTGCATGCCATTGGCGGCAGTGCCCGGATGATCGAATACGGTGATGCGGACGTAATGGTCTGTGGTGGAGCCGAGTCCACCGTGACGCCACTGGCGGTAGGCGGCTTTGCCTCAGCCAAGGCCTTGTCCACCCGCAACGACGATCCGACCACCGCCAGCCGTCCCTGGGACAAGGGGCGTGACGGCTTCGTTCTTGGCGAAGGTGCGGGTGTGGTGGTGCTCGAAGAATATGAGCATGCGGTCAGGCGCGGCGCACGAATTTATGCCGAGCTGGCTGGTTTTGGCATGAGCGGTGACGCCTACCACATGACCGCACCGAACACCGATGGTCCCCGGCGCAGCATGGTCAGCGCTCTGCAGAACGCAGGTGTCAATCCGGATCAGGTCAGCTACCTCAATGCCCACGGCACGTCCACGCCCCTCGGTGACAAGAACGAGACCGAAGCCATCAAGCTGGCGTTCGGTGCTGACGTGGCCAAGGGGCTGGTGGTTAACTCCACCAAGTCGATGACCGGTCATCTGTTGGGAGGGGCCGGTGGTCTTGAGTCGGTGCTGACCGTCCTGGCGGTCTATCACCAGGTGTCCCCGCCGACCATCAACCTCTTCGAGCAGGATCCCGAGTGTGATCTTGACTACTGTGCCAACGTGGCCCGTCCGATGAAGATCGATGTGGCAATGAAAAACAACTTCGGATTTGGCGGAACCAACGGTACCCTGGTTTTCCGCAAGATCTGAGCGGGCGCGTGCACGGTGAGCCGTGCCCGATGATCTGCATTGAACCCAGGCCGTCCCGGCTGCTGGCTACTTTTCTGGTAGTCCTGCATGCCGCGACGGCCTTGGCCTTTTTGTCGGTGCTGGGGGTGACGCCGCTTTTCCTGGGGATGCTGACGCTGCTGGTGCTCTCCCTGGCCAGAGCACTGGACCAGGCTTTCCGGCAAGGGATATGCCTGTTTCTGAGAGGGGATGGCTGTCTCGCCCTTGTGGCAGATGGGCCGCCAATTCCCCTGGCCCCAGCGACTGTAGTGGCGTCCAGGGGGGTGTGGCTGGTCTGGCGAGACGATGCTTCAGGCCGGAGACGTACCTGCCTGCTTCTTGCGGATCAGCTGGCGCCGGACGTCTGGCGCCAGTTGCAGATCTGGGCCCGGCTGCGGGCTGTCCGGCCGCAGGAGGCGCCCGCTGACGAGGGGCGCCCTTAGCACGTGCTCTTGCGGCGACGCGGTGGGCGGAGCACCGTGTCGCGGGCCTTGGGCAAGGTTTGGGGATAGTCCCGGCTGAAGTGCAGGCCACGACTTTCCTGGCGCTGGAGGGCACAACGAACGATCAGGTCGGCGGTAACGACCAGATTGCGCAGTTCGATCAGGTCGTTGGAAACCCGGAAGTGGCTGTAAAATTCGTCGATTTCCCGGGCCAGCAAGCGGATCCGGTGCTGGGCCCGCTGGAGGCGCTTGTTGGTCCGCACGATACCCACGTAGTCCCACATGAAGCGCCGCAGTTCGTCCCAGTTGTGAGAGATCACGATGGACTCGTCTGAATCCGTGACCCGGCTCTCGTCCCACTGGGGGAGTGCCGTGGCCTGGGCGCGCGGATGAGCCAGGATGTGGGCGGCGGCAGACTCGCTGAAGGCGAGGCATTCCAGCAGGGAGTTGCTGGCCAGCCGGTTGGCGCCGTGCAGCCCGGTACAGGCGGTTTCGCCGATGGCATAGAGGCCGGCCACGTCGGTCCGTGCGTGCAGGTCGGTGACGATCCCGCCACAGGAGTAGTGAGCGGCAGGGACCACTGGAATCGGCTGGCGTGTGATGTCGATGCCGAGTTCCGCGCAACGGGCGAGGATGTTGGGAAAGTGCTCCTGCAGGAAGTCGGCGGGTTTGTGGCTGATGTCCAGGAAGACGCAGTCCAGGCCGTGTTTCTTCATTTCAAAGTCGATGGCCCGGGCGACCACGTCGCGAGGAGCGAGTTCTTCCCGGGGGTCGTGCTCGGGCATGAAACGGCTGCCGTCAGGACGTCGCAGCAGCCCTCCCTCTCCACGCACGGCTTCGGAAATGAGGAAGGATTTGGCCTGGGGATGGTAGAGGCAGGTTGGATGGAACTGGATGAATTCCATGTTGGCCACCCGGCATCCAGCCCGCCAGGCCATTGCGACGCCATCTCCAGTCGCGGTGTCGGGGTTGGTCGTGTACAGATAAACCTTGCCCGCTCCGCCCGTGGCCAACACCGTGTGACGGGCAGCAAAGGTGCGGACCTCGTCCTTTTCGATGTCCAGAACATAGGCGCCGAGGCAGCCTTCGCCGGGGCGCCCGATCTTGTCACCGGTGATCAGATCCACGGCAATGTGCTGTTCGAAGATCTGTATGTTGGGGTGCCTGCGTACCCGTTCGGTCAGGGTAGCCTGGACTGCAGCGCCCGTGGCGTCGGCCACGTGAATGACCCGGCGCGCTCCATGGCCGCCTTCGCGGGTCAGGTGATAACCAATGGGCGAGTTGCTGTCGGGCGTGAAGGGTACGCCCTGATCAATCAGCCAGCGGATGGCTCGAGGGCCGTTCTCGACGACGAAGCGGGTGGCCTGGTCTGAGCACAGCCCAGCCCCTGCCGTATGGGTGTCGGCCACATGGGCTTCGGTGTTGTCGGTGGGGTCGAGAACGGCAGCAATGCCGCCCTGGGCCCAGGCGCTGGCGCTGTCTTCCAGGCTACGTTTGGTGACGAGGGCGATCTTGAGTTTGTCGGCCAGGCGCAGGGCCAGGGATTGTCCGGCAAGGCCGCTGCCCAGAATCAGGACATCAAAAGCAGTCACTTCGGAGGGGTTGCCGCGGGGGGCGAAAATACGGAAAGGCGACTATAGCATGGGGCAGCCAGGGGCTGCGGCCCACCTGCCCGCTGCTTCAGATGCCCCTGCTTGCGACTGAACTATGTGAAAAAGGGGTGGTCGGAGCTAGGCAAGGCGAGTTTGGAAGGTCTCGCGGTATACTCCGGGATCAGTGACCGTCCGGGTCACAACACAGAGAAGGTGTACGTCCCCCGACCATGAGTGATCGCGAAATTGACCAGCTGCTGGTCGAGCGTGTGCAGCGTGGAGACAAGCAGGCTTTCGGCCTGCTGGTTTCCAAGTATCAGCGCAAGCTTGGCCGGCTGCTGTCGAGACTGATCCGAGACCCTGCCGAAGTGGAGGATGTCGCCCAGGAAACGTTCATCAAGGCCTACCGTGCCCTGCCAGCGTTTCGGGGAGACAGTGCCTTCTACACATGGCTTTACCGTATCGGGATCAATACTGCCAAGAACTATCTCGTTTCCCAGGGGCGTCGCGCGCCCACCTCCACGGATTTTGACTCGGAAGAGGCGGAAACCTTCGAGGAGGGCGACCAGCTTCGGGACATAAACACGCCCGAGCGCCTTCTCATGACCAAACAGATCGGTGAAACGGTCAATGTGGCCATGGAAGCACTGCCGGATGAGTTGAGGACTGCGATTGTTCTCCGGGAAATCGAGGGTTTGAGCTATGAGGAGATCGCCACGATCATGGAGTGCCCCATAGGCACGGTTCGCTCGCGGATTTTCCGTGCGCGGGAAGCTATTTCTGAAAAGCTCAAGCCGTTGCTCGATACGGCTCCGAATAAAAGGTGGTAAGACGATGAAAGAGAAAGTTTCTGCCCTTCTCGACGGCGCGCTGGACGAGGTCGCTTCAGCAAGGATGCTTGATTCCCTCAAGAGGGACGGTGCCCTGCGCAAGGAGTGGGATAGCTATTGCCTCATCGGGGATGCCTTGCGTGAAGAAGCGCCCCTGTCGTCGGACTTCACCAGCAAGGTGATGCTCAGCCTGCAGGATGAGCCTGTGGTGCTGGCACCCGTCTCCAGGGAAGGCAGCCGTGGCTGGATCACGCATCTGATGCCGATTGCTGCGTCGGTGATGGGGGTGGCTGCTGTGGGGTGGGTGGCGATGGTGCTCAATGGAAACAGTCAGGGGCCTGTGCAGATTGCAGGGGCCCCCAAGGCCCCGGTGTCGGTGGCTGCGGCCGCTCCCGTGCTGAAGTCGGGCGTTGTACCGGTCAATGCGGAAGTTTCCGATCGGGAGTACCTCTTTGCCCATCAATCCCTGGCTCCGTCGCCGGGCATGCCGGGCGTGGCCCATTATGTTCGCACTGTTTCGGATACCGCCCCGGCCGGCAAGTGATGAAGCGAATTTTCTGTATGGTGGCAGCCTCGGTTGCCTGTTGTGGAGCGGCGCTGGCCCAGACTCCGGCAGATCCCATTACCTGGCTGGGGAGAATTTCCAGCGCCGCGCACAAGCTGAACTACACGGGAACCTTCACCTACCAGAGCGGCAAGAACGTGGAGACTTCCCGAATCGCTCATCTGGTGGATGCCACAGGGGAATACGAGCGCCTCGAGACTCTGGATGGCAGTCCCCGTGAAGTCGTGCGCAGCAATGACGAAGTCCAGTGCGCGCTGCCGGAGCAGAAGCTGTTGATCGTTGATCAGGTGGCCGGACGGCGCAGCTTCCCGGCCCGCCTGCCCCGGTCGCCCGCAGATCTGGCCGAGCACTATCGCATCCGCAAGGGTGAGGTGGGCCGGGTTGCCGGGATGGAGAGTCAGCAGATCATCCTTGAACCCAAGGATGACATGCGTTACGGCCATCACCTGTGGGCCGATGCTGCATCCGGACTGCTGCTGCGGGCCAAGTTGGTGAACGACAAGGGTGAGGCCATAGAGCAATTCGGATTTACCGAAGTGACCATTGGCAACACGGTCGACAAGGATAAGGTTCGTCCCCGTTTCGTGCGTTCTGCGGAGTGGAAGGTGGTCAATGCCCGGGGTAACGACATCCGGATGGATGACATCGGCTGGACCTTCCGCAACACGATCCCCGGCTTCCGTCAGGTGGTTTCCGTCCTGCGCCACACCCGCAAGGACAGGGGACAGGTTTATCACGTGGTGTTTTCCGACGGGCTGGCAGCCATATCCGTGTTCATCGAGCCTGTTTCGACCCGGAGCGCTCAAAGCGGCATGAGTGCCTCAGGGGCTTTCGGCATTTTCCGGCGTACGGTGGGTGACCACCTGATCACCGTGCTCGGTGAGGTGCCGCCCCAGGCACTGATGCGTGTCGCCGACGGCGTCGAGATGCGGAAGCGTTGATGCGGGTGGAAGGTACTGTCCGGTCCGTTGATCTGGATCATGCCCTGGTGGACGTGGGGATCGCCCGGGGATGTGGGCGTTGTCACGAGCCGGGTGGCTGCGGTGGAGTGAATATCGCCAGCCCCATGATGGCGGCGACCAGATCGCTGCGGATTCGCAACACCATCGGCGCCCGGCCGGGGGAGACGGTTGACGTGGTGATTGAAGAGGGTCTCCCCTTGAACGCAGCGCTCCGGGTGTATGGTTTGCCCCTGGCGGGCATCTTGCTGGGCGCAGCCCTGGGGGTGGCCGTCACGTCCTCCGGCAATGGCGATCTGCTGGCGGCCCTGGGTGCCTTGTCGGGAGGGGTGTGTGGCGCGCTTGTCGGGCGCAGGATGAAGGGTCTGCCGGGCAGGGGGACGCCTCCCCTGCGACTGGAGCGGGCTGTGGGCGGGGTAGGGAGTTGTACGCGATGATGGATTTTTTTTCGAGCCGCTTGCGGCTGTTGGCACTGATTTCAGTGTTGTTGCTGCCCCCCGCAGTGTTTGCAGCTCCTCCGGGCGGAAGTCCTGGGCGCGATTTGCCGGACTTCGCCGGGCTGGCCGAACGGCAGGGGGCTGCCGTCGTCAATATCAGCTCGACCCAGGCGGTGCGCCAGGGCAGGGCAGGGATGCCGGGCCTTGAAGACGATGACCCCATGTTCGATTTCTTCCGCCGGTTTGCTCCCCGTCATCCCGGGGGGCCACGCATGGAGCCGGACAATCGTTCGTTGGGTTCGGGCTTCATCATTTCCAGCGATGGCTACATTCTGACCAACGCCCACGTAGTCGATGCTGCCGACGAAATCATCGTCAAGCTCACTGACAAACGGGAGTTCCGGGCCCGTCTGATGGGTGCCGATCCACGCACCGACGTGGCACTCCTGAAGATTGACGCGACGGGTCTGCCGCGGCTCACCCTCGGAGATCCGGGGCGGTTGAGGGTGGGAGACTGGGTGGTGGCGATCGGCTCTCCTTTTGGCTTCGATAATTCCGTGACTGCGGGGATCGTCAGTGCCAAGGGGCGATCCCTGCCACAGGAAAATTTCGTTCCCTTCATTCAGACGGACGTGGCGATCAATCCTGGAAATTCCGGCGGCCCCCTGTTCAACCTTAAAGGTGAGGTCGTCGGCATCAATTCCCAGATCTACAGCCGCACCGGTGGATTCATGGGGCTCTCCTTCGCCATTCCCATCGATGTAGCGATGGATGTACAGAGCCAGCTGAGGAATCAGGGCCGCGTCCAGCGCGGGCGTATTGGCGTCACGATCCAGGAGGTCTCCAAGGAACTGGCGGATGGCTTTGGTCTGGTCAAGCCCATGGGAGCGCTGGTCAACCTGGTGGAGAAAGGCAGCCCGGCGGACAAGGCCGGTTTCGAGCAGGGCGATATCGTCCTGCGCTTCGACGGCAAGCCGGTGAATGTCTCCAGCGACCTGCCGCGTCTGGTGGGGAGTACACGCCCCGGCAGTCGGGTCGTGGCTCAGTTATGGCGCAAGGGGGGAGTGCGGGAGGTGAGCGTGCAGGTGGCAGAGCTGCCGGAGGACAAGTCCCGCAAGATGGCCAGCAAGACCCTGCGCCCGGAGCCCGCAGCGCCCAACAAACTGGGTATTCTTGTGTCCGATCCGAATGCAGAGCAGCGCCGGGAGCGCAAGATGGCTTCCGGTGGTGTCCTGGTGGAGGCCCTGCGCAGCCCCGCGGCCCGTGCATCCGAAATTCAGTCCGGGGATGCCATCCTCGCCCTGGTGGTCAAGGGAGTGCGTACCGAGGTCCACTCGGCGGATCATTTCAACAGGCTTGTGGCCAGTCTGGAGGCCAGCCAGCCGGTGACGCTGCTGGTCCTGCGGGGTGAGTTTCAGACCTTCGTGCCGGTACGAACCCTTGAACGCTGACACGACCCTGACCGTTCTTAGCCGGCAATGGTGCCACCTTTGCCACGATCTCATGGATGCCCTCGAACCGCTGCGGGCGGAACTGGGTTTCGTGGTGGAGGTTGTCGACGTGGATGCCTTCCCTGAACTGGAGGCCCGCTGGAGTGAGCTGGTGCCGGTAGTGCTGGTGGGCGACGTGGAGTTGTGCCACCACTTCCTCGATGCTGCCGCGATCCGTCAGCATTTCCGTCAGCGTATCGGTTAGAATCCAAGTCCTTGCCAGGCAAACAAAATTTATAGGGGTGCCCGACGGCACCCTTTTTCATGGCCCACATGCAACACATCAGAAACTTTTCGATCATCGCCCACATCGACCACGGTAAATCCACCCTGGCCGACCGGATCATTCAACTCTGCGGCGGCCTGTCCTCCCGGGAAATGGAAGCGCAGGTTCTCGACTCGATGGACATCGAGCGGGAGCGCGGCATTACCATCAAGGCCCAGACGGCAGCACTCAGCTACCGCGCCCGGGATGGTCAGATCTACAACCTGAACCTCATCGACACCCCGGGGCATGTGGACTTCTCCTATGAAGTTTCCCGCTCTCTGGCCGCCTGCGAAGGTGGTCTGCTGGTGGTGGATGCTTCCCAGGGGGTCGAGGCCCAGACCGTCGCAAACTGCTATACCGCGCTCGATCAGGGCGTTGAGGTGGTTCCTGTCCTTAACAAGATGGACCTGCCTCAGGCCAACCCGGACGGTGCCAAGCAGGAAATCGAGGATGTGATCGGGATTGACGCAAGCGCCGCGATCCCGTGTTCGGCCAAGACCGGCATGGGGGTGGAAGACATCCTCGAGGCGGTGATCGCCCGCATCCCGCCCCCCAAGGGCGACCCAGATGCGCCCCTCAAGGCGCTGATCATCGACTCGTGGTTTGACAACTACGTGGGCGTGGTGATGCTGGTGCGGGTGGTGGACGGCGCCCTCAAGCCCAAGGACAGGATTCAGTTCATGTCCAACGGTGCCCAGCACCTGTGCGAGCAGGTGGGCGTGTTCACCCCCAAGTCCCTGCCACGGGAAAGCCTGTCCGCCGGGCAGGTCGGGTTCATCATTGCCGGCATCAAGGAGCTGAAGTCCGCCAAGGTGGGGGACACGATCACCTTGGTGAACCGCAAGGCAGAAGCGCCCCTGGCGGGCTTCAAGGAAATCAAGCCCCAGGTGTTTGCCGGCCTCTATCCGGTGGAGTCCAACGAGTACGACCAGCTTCGCGAATCCCTCGAAAAGCTGCGTCTCAATGACGCATCCCTGCAGTTCGAGCCGGAAGTCTCTCAGGCGCTCGGCTTCGGATTCCGTTGCGGCTTCCTCGGACTGCTCCACATGGAGATTGTCCAGGAGCGGCTGGAGCGGGAATTCGACATGAACCTGATCACCACGGCGCCCACCGTGGTGTACGAGGTGCTCATGAAGGACGGTGTGGTGGAGCAGATTTCCAATCCCTCGCGTCTGCCGGATCTGTCCAAGATCGAGGAGATCCGTGAGCCCATCATCAAGGCCACCATTTTCCTTCCCCAGGATTACGTGGGCGCCGTGATCACCCTGTGCAACCAGAAGCGGGGCGCCCAGGTGGACATGCTGTATCACGGCCGTCAGGTGCAGCTGGTCTACGACATGCCCATGAACGAGGTTGTCATGGATTTCTTCGACAAGCTGAAGTCCGTTTCCCGGGGCTACGCTTCCCTGGATTACGAGTTCAAGGAGTACCGTCCCGCCGATCTGGTCAAGCTGGACGTGCTGGTCTCCAGCGAGAAGGTGGATGCCCTGTCGATCATCGTGCACCGGGCCAACTCCCAGTACCGGGGCCGCGAACTGGTGGCCAAGCTGCGCGAGCTCATTCCGCGCCAGATGTTCGATGTGGCCATTCAGGCCGCCATCGGTTCCAACATCGTGGCCCGGGAGACCATCAAGGCCCTGCGCAAGAACGTGCTGGCCAAGTGTTACGGCGGCGACATCACGCGGAAGAAGAAGCTCCTCGAGAAGCAGAAGGAGGGCAAGAAGCGGATGAAGCAGGTGGGTAACGTGGAGATCCCGCAGGAGGCCTTCCTGGCCGTGTTGCGGGTGGATGAAGGCAAGTGAGCCGGCGATGTCCGTACCTGGAGTGATGGTGTGAATTTCGCATTGATTCTTTTCATCCTGCTGGTGGTTTCTGGCCTGCTGTGGGCCCTTGACCGTTTCGTGGCCCGCAAACGCCGGGCCGCCGGAGCGCCGTCGCCCTGGTGGGTCGAGTACGGGGCCAGTTTCTTCCCGGTGATCCTGGTGGTGTTCTTCCTGCGCTCTTTTGTGGTGGAACCCTTCAAGATCCCGTCCGGTTCCATGATTCCGACTTTGCTGGTGGGCGACTTCATCCTGGTCAACAAGTGGACCTACGGCATCCGTCTCCCGGTAATCAACAAGAAGATCATCGAGGTGAATGAGCCCCAGCGGGGTGATGTGATGGTCTTCCGTTTTCCGGCGGACCCTTCTCTGGATTACATCAAGCGGGTGGTGGGATTGCCGGGGGACAAGGTAGCCTATGAAGACAAGAGGCTCACGATCAACGGTCAGGCGGTTTCCACGACGGCCCAAGGCGACTACCTCCATGCGGATCGTCTTTACTACTCACCCCGTTTCAGCGAAAGGCTCGGCAAGGTAGAGCATGACGTCATCGTGGAGAACGACGCGCCGCCCTTTGTTTCCCAGATCACCTCATACCCATTTCGGGAAAACTGCACCTATACTAGCCGCGGGCTGTCCTGCACGGTCCCGGCAGGTCACTACTTCATGATGGGTGACAATCGGGATGGCAGTTTCGATAGTCGCGGCTGGGGTTTTGTGCCGGAGGCCAACATCGTCGGCAAGGCCTTTTTCATCTGGTTCAACTTCAGCGATCTGAAACGCATCGGAAGCTTCCACTGATGATGACGCGTCACAAGCAATCTGGCCTGAGCCTGATCGGGACCCTGTTCGTCGGGGCGGTACTCGTGTGTGTGCTGCTGGTGGGATTGAAGCTGATACCCGTGGTGACGGAGTACATCGCCATCAAAAGGGCCATCAACGCGCTAGCAACCGGTGCCGATCCCATGACGGCCACGGTTGCCGGCCTGCGCAGTGATTTTGCCAGGCGTGCCATCGTGGATGACATCAGCAGTGTCAGCGGTACGGACCTCGACATCACCAAGGAAGACGGCAAGGTCGTCATCTCCGTGGAATACGCCCGGAAAGTGCCTCTGGCAGCCAACGTGAGTTTGCTGATCGATTTCTCGGCCACGAGCAAGCCGGATGGCAAGTAGGCAGTTCATGAAACTGGATGCAGTCCAAAAGGCCATCGGCCATGTGTTCGCCCGCCCGGAACTGTTGCAGCAGGCGCTGACCCATCGCAGTTATGGCACACCCAACAACGAGCGCCTGGAGTTCCTGGGTGACAGCGTGCTTAACTGCGTCACCGCCCTGGCCTTGTTCGAGCGCTTCAGCAGCCTGAAGGAAGGGGAGCTTTCCCGTCTCCGGGCCAATCTGGTGCGCCAGGAGGCTCTGCACCGGCTGGCCAACACCCTTGACCTGGGGGATTACCTGCGCCTGGGCGAAGGGGAAATGCGCAGTGGTGGGCATCGGCGTCCTTCCATTCTCGCCGACGCCCTGGAGGCCGTATTGGCCGCCGTTTATCTGGATGCAGGTTTCGCTGCCGCCAAGGGGGTCATTGATGGCTTGTATGCCGGAATGCTGGCTGAACTGGATCCGAGCCGTGCCCTGAAAGATCCCAAGACCGCTCTCCAGGAGTGGCTGCAGGGGCGGCGCATGCCACTGCCCAGATATGCCCTCGCCGACACCCGCGGCGAAGCCCACCAACAGGAATTCGAGGTCGAGTGTGAAATCGCCGGCCTCGGCCTCAAGACCCGCGGCATCGGCGTGAGTCGCCGCGCTGCCGAACAGCAGTCCGCCCAGCGGGCGCTGGAACTCCTTCCCAAGCAATGAGCGAAATCAGCAATAGCGCCGACACGCCCC
>NZ_JAQUVG010000156.1 GCF_028693495.1 Zoogloea sp.
TCTCCGACAGAGAGCATCAGCGCCTGGTCCAACTGGCCGCCAACTGGCGTTCGCTGCTGGCCTTTGACGACGGCGCCCCGAAACTCGCCGATGCGCTGGAGGTGTTTATCCCCGCCTACCGGCAGCAGGCACCCGACCAGGAGAAGCTCCACGACGAGGTGGTCTTCCGGGCTGGCGTCTACCGCATGGGCCACTGGGCACTGGTCAAGCACTTCATCCCCGGCGTCACCGACTGCCTGGACAACTTCGGCAGTGTCCTGCCCAAGCACCGCGAGGCCTTCAAACGTCGCTATGAGGCCGACGGCAATCTGTCGGTTGAGGCGCAGTCACAATTGCTCAAGGCTCAGTACGCCTTGATCCCCAACCGCCGTGATCCGTACCGGCACGAAGAGATGAAACGCCGAGGCCTGGTCACCGCCGACGGCATCGTGCCGATGGGCGTGAAGGAAGTGTAAAACAAAAGGACACCCACTTTGTTTAACGTAACACCGGTTGTGCGATACAATTTCCCCTGTTTTCGGCAACCCTTCAGAGAGCGCTATGCCAACCATCAGCATGTTCTACGGCATCATCATCAGTCTCTATTTTTTCGACAATGAGCGGCACAACCTTCCGCACATCCATGCGAAATACCAAGGGCAGGATGCGTCTTTTTCCATTCTCGATGGGACGCTGCTGAGCGGCGAAATTCCACCATCCAAGGCAAAGCTGGTACAGGCGTGGATTGAAATCCGACGCGAAGATCTGCTGGCGGACTGGGAACTGGCCATCAATGGTCAGTCTCTTTTCCCGATTGATCCTTTGCGCTGAGGTGGTGTCATGGAATCCGTTACTCGCGTTGTCCCCAAAGAAGATTTCAGCTTGGAGCTCTGGTTCGATGATGGCGCTCACCGGATATTCGATGCGAAGCCCTATCTGGAGCGTGGCGTATTTACCCGCCTGAAAGACCCTGCCAAGTTCAGGCAGGCTTTTGTTGCCTTTGATACCGTGTGTTGGCCAGGTGATATCGATATCGCGCCCGAGACTCTCTATGACCGTTCGGTTCCGCTGGACAAGGTTGACGCCCCATGACCCGCGCCCGTTCCGCCCTCGTTTCCCTCTCCGATACGCCGTGGTATCACGTGGTCTGCCGCTGCGTACGGCGGGCTTTTCTTTGTGGCGATGATGCGCTGACTGGCAAAAACCATGACCATCGCCGCGCCTGGATTGTCGACCGGGTGAAGCAGTTGGCCGGGGTGTTCGCCATCGACGTGGCGGCTTACGCGGTGATGAGTAACCATTACCATCTGGTGTTGCGCGTGGATGCTGAGCGGGCAAGGGGCTGGAGCAACGAGGAGGTGCTGCGCCGCTGGACGCAGCTCTTCGACGGTCCGGTGCTGGTGCAGCGCGTGCTGGCCGGCCGGGGCGACGAGCTGGATGCCGCCAGCCAGCGGGCGGTCGATGAATGGGCCGAAAAATACCGCGCGCGGCTCGCCGATCTGTCGTGGTTCATGCGGGTGTTGAACGAGACCATCGCCCGCAAGGCCAATGCCGAAGATGGCGTGACCGGCCGCTTCTGGGAGGGACGCTTCAAGAGCCAGGCCCTGCTCGACGAACAGGCCATCCTCGCGGCGATGGTGTATGTCGACCTCAACCCGATCCGTGCGCAGATGGCCGACACACCGGAGGATTCCGACTATACGTCGGTGGCCGAACGCCTGGCCGACGCCCAGCCCGCCCCCGCTGAGCTCGAACCCGCCCGGCAGCCCGAACCTTCCCCTGCCCCGGCCACCCCGCTGCTGGCCCTGAAGTGCGAAGCGCATCTGGCTGAATTGCCGCTGCAGCCCCTGATGCCCTTCGACGCCACCGCCCGGCTCAAGGCCGCGATTCCCTTCGCTTTCGACGACTACCTGGACCTGGTCGAAACCACCGGCCGCTGCGTGCGCAAGGACAAGCGCGGCGCAATCGCCACACACACCCCGCGTCTGCTCGAGCGGCTCAATATCGAACCCGAACGTTTCATCGACTGTGCCACCCAGCTGATGCGGCGCTTCGGCAGCGCCGTGGGGGCACCCTCGCATCTGACCGAGCTCTGCGCGGCCCGGCAGGTGAAGTACTTGCGGGGAATGGCGGCGGCCAGGGGGGCGTTCGAGCGCCGGGTGGCTTGACGGTTCAAACTCGTGACCTCCACGCCTGACATCCTGAGCCTGGCCCGTCGACATGCCGAATCCGGGCGGTTCGCCGAGTTTCAGGGACTGTGCCAGCAGCTCGCCGCTGATTGCCCCGACGAGCTGCCGACCCAACTCGACATCGGCGCCCTGCTCTTCGGCTACGGCTTCCTCACCGATGCCCGCACCTGCTACGAAAAGGCGCAAACCCTCGCCCCGACTGACCTGCGCGCCCAGGTGAATCTGGCCAACCTCGCCCGCGATGCTGGCGAGCATGCCGAAGCCCGTCGCCTTTACACCGACCTGCTGCGCCAGTTGCCCGACCACCCGGTCATCCGCCGCAATGCGCTGACCAGCCTGGAATACGATCCCGAGGTGCCGGATGCCGAACGGCTCGTGCAGGCCCAAGCGTGGGGCGCATGGGCCATCGTACGCGCAGGCGGTATTCGCCCGCGCCCTGCTCTGCAGCCGCTGCAGGGACGTCCGCTGCGCATCGGCTACGTGTCGGCCGATCTCTGCCAACACACCGTCGGGCTGTTCGCGAAGGATGTGCTCAAGACGCACGACTCGGCCCGAGTGCAGGTCCTTGCCTACAGCGCCGGGCAGGTGCAGGACTGGGTCAGCAACGAAATCCGCGCAGCCAGCACCTTCCGCGATGTAGCCTCGTTCGACGATGCGGCGCTGGCTGATCAGATCCGCGCCGATGGCATCGACGTGCTGATCGACCTTTCCGGCCATACCGCTGGTTCCCGCTTGACGGCGTTTGCCCATCGTCCTGCGCCGGTGATGGTCAGTTGGCTCGGTTACTTCGCCACGACGGGCTTGCCTTACCTCGATGCCGTGCTGCTCGATGATTGGCACGCCCCACCCGGTACCGAAGCGCAGTTCGTCGAACCCATCCTGCGCCTGCCCTCCGGCCGCTTCTGCTACCAGCCGGTGCCGTGGGCACCTACCGAGGTCGCTGCACCCGCTTTCGCGCGGAATGACTTCATCACCTTCTGCTGCTTTAACAACACCGCCAAGTTCAACGCGGGCGTGTTCGATGCGTGGGCGCGGGTGCTGCAAGCGGTGCCCAACGCTCGCCTGATCCTGAAATGGCGCACCTTCAACGATGCGGTCTTCCGGCAAAATGTCACCCAAGCCTTCGTTGACCGTGGAATCGCCTCGGATCGCATCGAACTACGCGGCCCGAGTTTCCATGCCGAGCTCCTGAAGGAATACGCCGACCTCGACATCGCGCTCGATCCTTTCCCCTTCACCGGCGGGCTGCTCCGGGTACTGAAGCCTGAAGGCTTCCTGGTGGTCACCTGCCCGGACCTCCAGGCGGTATGCCAGATGGTGGCCGAGGATAAGCTGAATGACGCCGCCTACATCTCACAGGCTGGCCCGATCACGCCGCTGGATATTCTTTATGGCCATGGTGAGGCGCTTGCCGGTGGTCATCACTACATGGCGCACAAGACCGGATTTACGTTGAAGACGCTGACGCAGGTGCTGCATGCGGCGGGGTTTGCCACCTCAGCAGGCAAGCGTAGGCTGCGCGGGCTGGATCTGTGGGTAGTGGCGTGCAAGGGACCGATGGATGAGGCGGCGCTGAGGGCGCTGGCGGGGAAGGTCTTGCCGGGGTGAGCGAGTTGGTTCTTGACCTGCAGGCGGAGATGGCCGAACTTGCCGCCATCGAAGCCGAATCCATCGGCTGGCTGCCGCTAGGGGACGGCGCCTATCTCCACTTGGGCAAGCCGGAAGAGGAAGAGGTCGTGATCACTGTCGTTGGCATGCCGGAGGTGGGGATGGCCGGGATGAATGTGCTGCTGGTGGGGTGAGCAAGCTGAGCCGGGAGCGGCTGCGGGAGGCGGTGGAAGTGGTCGTGGTGGGGTGACTCAACCCGGTGCCGTTGGTGATGGCAACACCGCTGCTTGTTCACTTCTTGCCATAGGTAGCATCGTGATCCGGCGCGATGGTGAGCAGTCGGATGAAATCCCCGTCACGGTACGCAGTCGCCCGGCGTGCCTGGGTGATGCGCAGGGAGTAGATCGCATCGATGCCCTGGGGTGGTCTGACGCTGGTGATCTTCTCCCACTTCAGGCCCTGGTCTCGGTACAACTGGTTCCAGGTCAGCTGGCGAATTTTGTGGAGCGTATCCAGGGCTGCTTGGCGCTCCGGCTTTTGCAGCGTGAGCAGGTTGTCCTGAAACACCGGGTTGTTGAGGTCGAGCCTGACCTTGGCTTCACTGTTCGCCATGGCCCAGGCGCTTGAGGGTGTCTTCGGTATCGGCATCCGATGCGACATGGGCTACGGACCAGGTCATGGCCGTTTGCAGATCGGCCGCTGTTTGAGGCGCGTGCAGCCAGCGCTCGTTGTCGGGAACGACCGTGGCCGTGCGCACCAGCCAGACGCCGGGCTCGTACTCTTCCACCAGCACCTGGCGGCCCGCGTATTGCTTGCCCAGCGAAATCTGG
>NZ_JAQUVG010000157.1 GCF_028693495.1 Zoogloea sp.
CGCGCATCAAGATGGAGATCGACTCCAAGCCGGAGGTGATGGACAAGCTCGAACGGCGCCGCATCCAGCTGGAGATCGAACAGCTGGCTGTGAAGAAGGAGAAGGACGAAGCCTCCCTCAAGCGCCTTGGCCTGATCGAGGAGGAGATCACCCGCATCAAGAAGGAATACTCCGACCTGGAGGAAGTCTGGAAGGCCGAGAAGTCGGCGGTGCAGGGCTCGGCCCACATCAAGGAAGAGATCGACCGCCTCAAGGCCGAGATCGTCAAGCTGCAGCGCGAGGGCAAGCTCGAGAAGGTGGCCGAGCTGCAGTATGGCCAGCTGCCCCAGCTCGAAGCCCAGCTCAAGAAGGCCGAGGCGGGCGGCGAGGCCAAGCCGGCCAACAAGCTGCTGCGCACCGAGGTGGGTGCCGAGGAGATCGCCGAGGTGGTGAGCCGCGCCACCGGTATTCCCGTGTCCAAGATGATGCAGGGCGAGCGCGAAAAACTGCTGCAGATGGAAGAGCGCATGCACAAGCGCGTGGTCGGCCAGGACGAAGCCGTGCGCCTCGTCGCCGATGCCATCCGCCGCTCCCGCGCGGGCCTGTCGGACGAGAACCGGCCCTATGGTTCCTTCCTGTTCCTTGGCCCCACGGGCGTGGGCAAGACCGAGCTGTGCAAGACCCTGGCCGAGTTCCTGTTCGACAGCGAGGAGCACCTGATCCGCATCGACATGAGCGAGTTCATGGAGAAGCATTCGGTGGCCCGCCTGATCGGCGCGCCGCCGGGCTACGTGGGTTACGAGGAGGGCGGCTACCTCACCGAGCAGGTGCGCCGCAAGCCCTACAGCGTGATCCTCTTCGACGAGGTGGAGAAGGCCCATCCTGACGTCTTCAACGTGCTCTTGCAGGTGCTCGACGACGGCCGCATGACCGATGGCCAGGGCCGCACGGTGGATTTCAAGAACACCGTGATCGTGATGACCAGCAACCTGGGCAGCCAGATGATCCAGCAGATGTCGGGCAACGACTATGGCGTGATCAAGCTGGCGGTGATGGCCGAGGTGAAGACCTACTTCCGGCCGGAGTTCATCAACCGGATCGACGAGGTGGTGGTCTTCCATGCCCTTGACGAGCAGCACATCGCCTCCATCGCCCGCATCCAGCTGGCCTACCTGGAGAAGCGCCTGGCCCGCCTCGAGATGCAGCTCCAGGTGAGCGACGCCGCCCTGATCCAGCTGGCAGGGGCCGGTTTCGACCCCGTGTTCGGTGCCCGGCCGCTCAAGCGGGCGATCCAGGAGCACATCGAGAACCCCCTCGCCAAGCGTATCCTCGAAGGCCAGTTCGCCGCCAAGGACACCATCCGGGTGGAGTGTGAAGGGGGGAAGATCGCTTTCGCCAAGCTCTGATGCCGCTGCATGTTGCCCGGAAAGCCTGCAGGCATGCGGGTTTTCCGGGAACAGGCGGATGCCGCCCGATTTTTCTGGTGAGGTCAGTGTGAAGCACCCGGGAATAAGCCGGTATACTCCGGCCGCCATTCATTGAACCTTGTTCCAGAAAGGATTTTCCATGCAGCAAGACGACGACAACCAGAACCTCGTACTGGGCATCCTGTTCGGCATCATCGCGCTGGTGATTGCGCTGGTGATCGGCCTGACCACCTACGTCACCGGCCAGAACCGTGCGCCCAAGGCTGTTGAGGCGGCGCCGGCCGTAGCCGCGCCGGCAGAAGAGGTGCCCGAGATTGTCGAGGTGGGTGAGCCGCTGGTGAAGTTCTACTTCGAGTCCGGCGAAACGGTACTGCCGGCCGTTGCGGCCGAGGGCATCGCCAAGGTGGTGGCGCAGCTCGGTGAGGAGCCCGCCAAGATCGCCTTGATCTCCGGGTATCACGATGAAACCGGCAGCGCCGCGGTCAATGGGGAGGTGGCCAAGGCCCGTGCCCTGGCCGTCCGCGAGGCGCTGCTTGCGGCCGGTGTGGCCGCCGACCGGATTGCAGCGCGCAAGCCTGCCGTGACCCTGGGTGGTGTTAACCCCGAAGAAGCCCGTCGCGTGGAAGTGCGCGTGCAGTAAGCCGTTCCTGCGGCGCGATGATCCAGGCCGGGCGTGTCCCGGCCTTTTTGTTTGTGCGCAGGTGGGGCTACCATCGCGGCCATGAATCTTTATGAAACCCTGGCGGGGGAGATGGCCCGCCTGATTGCGGATGGAGTGCTCCGTCCGGGGGAGCGGCTCCCGTCGGTCCGGCATGTGTGCCGCAGCCAGAACGTGGCGCCGGTGACGGTGACCCAGGCCTATCACCTGCTGGAGAGCCGGGGGCTGATCGAGGCGCGGCCGCGCTCGGGTTACTTTGTCCGGGGGCGGCTGGGCCAGCGTCTCGCAGAGCCGGAAATGACCCGCCCGGTGGGGGAGTCGACGGCCCTCGCGGTCAGTGATTTCATTTTCCAGATTCTCGACAGTGTCAAGGATCCGGCCGTTGTGCCGCTGGGTTCGAGCTTTCCGTCACCCCATCTGTTCCCCCTCGACAAGCTGGGACGCTTTCTGGCTTCCGCCGCCCGCCATCTGGATCCCCTGGCCACGGTGACGGACCTGCCCCCGCGCAACGAGGAGTTGCGCCGGCAGCTCTCCTTGCGCTATCTGGCCCAGGGGGCCCACGTGCCGCCGGGGGAGATCATCATCACTTCCGGTGCGATGGAGGGGCTCAACCTGTGCCTGCAGGCGGTCACCCGGCCAGGCGACCTGATCGCCATGGAGTCCCCGACCTTTTATGCGGGGCTGCAGGCGGCCGAGCGCCTGGGCCTCAAGGTCATCGAGATCCCGAGTCACCCCCGGGAAGGGGTGAGCCTGGTGGCCCTGGAGGATGCGCTGCGGCATCACCCGGTCAGGGCCTGCCTGCTGATGCTCAATTTTGCCAACCCGACCGGGGCGAGGGTGCCGGATGAACGGCGTCGTGCCCTGGTCGAACTGCTCGATCGTCACGATGTGCCGCTGATCGAGGACGATGTGTACGCAGAGTTGTATTTCGGTACCGATCTGCCCATGGTGACCAAGGCGGTGGATCCGGCCGGCCGGGTGATGCATGTGTCGTCCTTTTCCAAGTGTCTGGCGCCGGGATACCGGATTGGCTGGGTGGCGGCGGGGCGCTACGCCAGTGCCATCCAGCGCCAGAAGCTGTCGCTGAGTCTGGCCACCACGGTGCCGGTACAGATCGCCCTGGCGGATTACCTGAAGCACGGGGGGTACGACAATCACCTGCGTCATCTGCGACGCCGGCTGGCCGGCCAGGAGGCAGCCCTGGTGGCGGCGGTGGAGGCCCACTTTCCGGCGGGCACCCGCCTGGCGCGGCCCGCAGGAGGGTATTTCCTGTGGCTGGAGCTGCCACCGGGCGGCGATGCCCTGGCCCTTCACCGGCAGGCCCTGGCCCGGGGCATCAGTATTGCACCCGGGCCGATTTTCTCGGCCAAGCGGGAGTTCGGGCAGTGCATCCGGCTCAATTTTGGCCATCCCCTGGAGGAGCGGGGGCTGGCGGCGGTCACCACCCTGGGGCAGTTGCTGACGGGAGGTGTCCAGCCTTCCACGAGCCTGATCCCTTCGGCCCCGGCCCGCGCTCCTGATCAGTCTGTGCCTATCCAAAAACATAAATACTGAATCTGTTGCCATTCTTCCCGGGCGCGTCTAATTCAGGGTCAGGAGGAATGATCCATGAACGCACCCGTCAGTAAAGTCCGCGAAGCCAGGCTTGAGCTCTACCGCAAGAAAGGAAAGATCCACGCCCGGGAGGTCCGTGGGCGATTCAATACGATCCGCTGGGCGGTGGTCTGGCTCACCCAGCTGGTGTTCTATGGCGCCTGCTGGCTCCAGTGGGGTGGCCGTCAGGCGGTGTGGTTCGACATTCCCCACGAGAAATTTCATTTCTTCGGTCTGGTCCTGTGGCCCCAGGATGCGCTGCTGCTGGCGATTGCCCTGATCCTGGCCGCCACCGGCCTGTTTCTGGTGACCGCCTTGGCGGGCCGCCTGTTCTGTGGTTTTGCCTGTCCGCAAACGGTCTATACGTCGATCTTCATGTGGATCGAGGCCCGGGTCGAAGGGGACCATCTGGCCCGGCTGCGTCTCGATCAGGCCCCCACGGGGCCGCGCAAGCTGGCCCTGCGTGCCACCAAGCATGGCCTGTGGCTGCTCTTCGCCGCCTGGACCGGCATCACCTTTGTCGGTTATTTCACGCCGATCCGCGACCTCCTGCCGGCCATCACGCACTTGGAGGTGGGGCCCTGGGAGGCCTTCTGGCTGCTCTTCTACGGGCTGTTCACCTATATCCAGGCCGGCTTTGCCCGGGAGGCGGTGTGCCAGCACATGTGTCCCTATTCCCGGTTTCAGGGCGTCATGTTCGACAATGCCACGCGGACGGTCAGCTACGATCTGGGCCGGGGAGAGCCCCGCAAGGGCC
>NZ_JAQUVG010000003.1 GCF_028693495.1 Zoogloea sp.
ACGAAGGTTTTCTCCGGGTCCCGCTCCCGTCTAGCCGGAACCAACGGCTCCACGCGACTCCAGAACGCATCCGTCACTTCCCACGACTTGGCTCCCATGCACCTGCTCCGAGCAAGAACGAAAGCCGTATTATCGGCTAATTACGGACAAGTTCTTAATGGCGGCACCTGGAAAAACGCCGAGCCCCTCTTCCCCGGTGGCGCCTTCATCTCCGACAACTCGCCGCGGAACGACCTGGACAAGGATGGCCAGGCGGATGATCCAGGCTGGATCATGCTGGGAAAATACGAGGGGGGCCGTTTCGACCCGATGGCCGTCGGCGGCGTCTCCGGCATCGTGCTGGATGGTTTCTTCAGCATCACTGAGACCAGCAGCGGAGTGGGCTCCTGGGCCCTGACCCTGGACCCTGCGGTGGCCTCTCGGGCTGCCGCAGTCCTTGGCGCCAATTACTTCGACCAGTTCGCCCTGGTCTTCAAGGCTGGACCCAATTTTGCCGTTTATGATTTCACGGCAGCTCAGTTCGGCATTACCAACCCAAACGCCACCGACCCGGCTTACAACTGGTATGGCACCTTCGATGTCAGCGACACCCTTCGCAACGGGGGGGGCAAGGCAGCCGGCATCTCCCATGTGAGCGTCTGGGCCCGCGACCCGGCAGAAAACATCAACGCCGTTCCGGAACCCGGCACCCTCGCCCTGCTCGGCCTGGCCGGCGCGGCACTGGTCAGGCAGCGTCGCAAGACAGCCGCCTGAGCGCGCCCCGCCGCTTCACACTCGCCGCCCCCTTGACCTTGCGCAATGGGGCGGCGCTGCATTTGGCGCTAGACTGGAAATTCATCGAACATCTAAAGACGGGAGGCTCCCATGATTCCCCTCAACCCGTTGCTGGCCAGTTCGGGGCAGGACGCTCTGGATACCCTGTCCACCCTCTGCCAAGGCAGCCTCATCTGTGCCCAGCGCCTGATCTCCCTCAACCTCAGGGTGGCTCAGACCCTGATGGCAGGCAACGTGGCCGGCACCGACGCCCTGCTCAGGGCCCCTGACATGACAACCATCTACGACACCCAGAGCCGGTTAAGTCACCAGCTCATGCAACAGGCCGTAGGCTACGCGGTGGATTTCAACGAAGTCGTGGCGGAAAACCAGCAGGAACTGGCTGATCTGCTCAAGGCCAGGACAGACAGCCTGACCCGCGCCCTGTCCGGACAGGGCGTCGAACAATCCGCCGCCAGTGCCACCCTCATGGCCGGGGTCGTGCGCAGCATGCTCGACTCCGCCACTCAGGCCAGGGACAGCATGCTCGAAGTCGCCCGCCAGGCGGAGCGCAACCTGACCAAACCCTGACCCGGATCAGGGCGTTTCAGGCTCGTCCCGCTCCGGAAAACGGGGCAGGCAGACCCGGAAGACTGCTCCAGCCCCCAGTGTGCTGCTGACATCGATCCGGCCACCGTGCTTGCGCACGATGTCATAGGAAATCGACAGCCCCAGTCCGGTCCCCTTTCCTACGGGTTTGGTCGTGAAGAAGGGATCGAAGACATGCTTGAGCACCTCCGGGGAAATGCCTCTGCCGGTGTCGGCCACTTCGATCCAGATTTCGGTCGGTGTAAAGCCGGTGCTCACGGTAATGGTGCCCCGCTCCTCAATGGCGTGGGCTGCATTGATCAGCAGATTCATCACCACCTGGTTGATCTGGGCAGGAACGCAGGGCACCCTCGGCAGGCTTGTATCGTAGGCACGCACCACCTCAGCTTTGTATTTGAGCTCGTTCCAGACCACATTGAGGGTGCACTCGACGCCCGCGTTGAGATCGGCCTCCTCCTGCTCAGCCTTATCCACCCGGGAGAAATCCTTCAGGTCCGAAACAATCTTGCGTACCCGTTCCAGCCCCTCCCGGGACTCCCGGATCAAATCGGCACAGTCCTCCTTCAGATAATCGAAGTCGACCGCCTGGAAATCCGCTTCGGTCGCCGTGCCGGCACGGCAGGTCTCCAGCAGGCTCAGGAGTTCTTCGTTGTAGCCCTTCAAGGTCCCCAGGTTGGAATTGACGAAGCCCACCGGGTTGTTGATTTCGTGTGCCACCCCGGCCGCCAGCACGCCGATGGAGGCCATTTTTTCAGACTGGACCAACTGGCAATGAGCCTCCTCCAGCTCATGAATCTTGGAGGCCAGTTCAAACCAGCGCCGGCGCAGCAGCTCCAGCAATCCCCAACCCACCGCCAGCACCGCCATGAAAGCCGCGCTGTGAACCAGCGTGGCCTGACGAACCCCGTCCCCGGTGGCGGCTTCAATCGGGTCGTAGCGCTGGGAAACGCTGATTCCGCCTCGCACATCCCCCACCCGATAACCCTGTTTGGCATGGCAGGCCATGCAGCTTTCCTCAACCATCAGGGGCGCCATGTAGCGCAGCAGACGCTCTCCGCCGCCCTGCAAGCCCGTCACCTCCCTTGTGCCCTGCTCGAAAGCACGCAGGGCCCGAGCCTCCCACTCGTCGGCCATGTTGGCAGGGCGGATGGGATTGAGGCTGGTCAGACGAAACATCACACCTCCGTCGCTGGCCGCGATCCCGGCGATCAAGCGGGTCATGTAGGCCGGATTGATCATCGTGAGCTGGAGCCCCTCACGGGTGGTCAGATCCCTGAGGGGGTGCTCCAGATACGGGTTAGGCTCCACTCCCCGCCCTACCGGCACATAAACTCCCCCATGAACCGCATTCCAGTTGCGGGTCAGCATGACCATCCGGAACATGTTGCGCGCACCCTCCACAGCCACCTCGGTGGCCTGCTCCCGGATCTCTTTCACCTGCAGGTCCAGCGACACCCACACCAGCAAGCCCCAGAGCGCAAGAGGCAACAGCCACCACCGCCGCTCGCGGATGACCCGGGGTACCGATCGGATGGAGAGGGAGGCAGGTGCGTCGACGGAAGACACGGCAATCTCGTCTTGGAAAGGTGGCGCTCAGGATAACGGAGGCAAGGGCTGCGGTCCTGAAGGAAAATCAAAATCCCTCAAGGACGGCTGTGTTTCCGTCATGGCCAACCGCTTCATGGCTCCTCACGTCCGCGCCCCTCACGGCAAGGCTTGGAAGCGGCCACCCTCTGGGCCCGATAGATCCCCGCATGGCCGGAGAACAAATAGCTCACCACGCAGGCGATCCCCGCAAAGACACCCACCTCGGCACCAAAGACCTCCATCGCCATCAGGGTCGACGCAATCGGTGTATTGGCAGCCCCGGCAAAAACCGCCACAAAACCGACTCCTGCCAGCAGACCGAAGGGTAGATCCAGCAGCGGCGCCAGCGCATTGCCCAAGGTGGCGCCGATGTAAAACAGGGGCGTCACCTCTCCTCCCTTGAACCCGCTGGCCAGGGACAGTGCGGTGAGGCCCAGCTTGGCAGCGAAATCATGGAAAGGCAGGGGCTGCTGGAACGCTTCGACGATCACCGGAATCCCCAGGCCCAGATAACGCTCGAGAGGTAGGCCGAAGGCCAGGGCGGCAATCAGGATTCCGCCCAGAAGGGGGCGCAGGGGCGCATAGGTGACCTTGCCCCGCAGCCAGGCTCCGAGGCCGTGGGTGGTCGCAGCAAACAGTTTTCCGGTGAGGCCGAACAAGGCCCCGGCCACCACCACCGCTCCCAGGTTCCAGGCATTTACAACGGGTACGCTGCCAATCATGTAATGGGTATGCTGAACGCCCCAGGCGATTCCCACCTGATCGGCCACCACCGCTGCCGTCATGCAGGGCAGGAGAGCGTCATAGCGCAGGCGACCAATGGCCAGCACCTCCAGCGCAAACACGGCGCCCGCCAGGGGGGTCCCGAACACCGAGGCAAAGCCGGCCGCGATGCCCGCCATCAGGATGATGCGCCGGTCTTCATGGCGCAGACGGAAGAGGTGGGTCAGTTGATCGGCCAAGGCCCCTCCCATCTGGACGGCGGTGCCCTCCCTGCCCACCGAAGCGCCAAAGAGATGGGACACCACGGTGGCCCCCAGCACCAGGGGCGCCATCCGCAGGGGAACCACCTTCCTGGGGTCGTGGATCTCGTCGATCAGGAGGTTGTTCCCCGCCTCCACGCTTTGACCGATATGGAGATAAAGCCATCCCACCGCAAAACCCGCCAGAGGCAACAAGGCCACCAGACCGGGGTGGGCCTCCCGGTTGGCCGTCGCCCAAGCCAGCGCCCACAGGAATGCCGCCGATGCGGAGCCAGCCAGGACGGCCACCAGGCAGGCCAGCGCCACCCACCGGGTCAGATAGGGTAATACGTCGAGGAGCTCGGGGCGGGACGGCTTGAACATGGTCCGGACTGTGCCGGGAAACACGCCCGAGGACAAGCCGCCGCCAGGGCGGGCGCTCAGGCCGTGCCTGCGTAGATCCGCCTGAGCTCCCGCTTGAGCAGCTTGCCCGAAGCATTACGGGGCATGTCCTCCACGAAGAAGACCTGTTTGGGTACCTTGAAGGGCGCCAGGTGCTCCCGGGCATGGGCGATGATGTCCTCGGCACTGGCCCGTACCCCCTGCTTGAGGCTCACCACGGCGACAACCGCTTCGATCCATTTCTCATCAGGCAGGCCGACTACCGCGGCCTCTGCCACGGCGGAATGGAGATACCGGGCCTCCTCCCCCCCCCGGCCCGAAACCACGCCCCCACCGGTCTTGATGACGTCCTTGATCCGGTCGGTGATGTAGAGATAGCCTCCTGCGTCCATGTAGCCCACGTCCCCGGAACGGAACCAGCCATCGGCAAACGTGGCGGCCGTCTCGTCCGGCTTGTCCCAGTAGCCACTCATCAGCTGGGGGGAACGATGGACGATCTCGCCCATTTCGCCCACAGGCACGTCCTTCATGTCCGTATCCACGATGCGGGTCTCCACGTTGAAGATCGGCCGCCCCGCCGATGCAGGACGCTCGGCATGCTCTTCCGGGCGAAGCACCGTGGCCAGAGGGGCAATCTCGCTCTGGCCGTAGCAGTTGTAGAGGGCCAGCGCCGGCAACCGGGACGCCAGCTCCTGCACCACGGCCACGGGCATGATGGACGCGCCGTAATAGCCCTTCTGGAGGCATGCAAGGCGCACTGGATCGAAGGCCGGGTGACGGAGGAAGGCAATCCACACCGTGGGGGGTGCAAAGAAGGACGTGATCTTTTCGCTCGCAATCAGGGCGATGCAGGACTCGGGCAAAGGCGCCTGGACCAACAGCGTGGTGGCGCCCACGAGCAGTTGAGGCATCAGGAACACATGCATCTGCGCCGAATGGTACAAGGGCAGGGACGCCAGGGAGCAGTCATCCTCCCGGATGTCAAGGGCCAGCAGCGTTGCCACATATTCCGCCAGCAAGGCCCGGTGGCTCATCATCGCCCCTTTGGGTGCCGCCGTGGTCCCCGAGGTGTACAGCAACTGGACAACGGCTTCCTCGTCCACATCCAGTTCCGGCGGTGTTGCATCACCGGGCAGCTGAGCCCAACCCAGCACATCGTGATCCAGGCCCCCATGGAGGGTGCCCTGCCACTCACAGGACAGCGTCACACCAGGTGCCCGGACATGGGACGCCATGTCCGGGTCGGCGAACAGCGCCCGGGCACCAGACTGGTCAACGATATAGCGCAGCTCGCTGTCGATCAGGGCATAGTTGATGGGCACATGGACCAAACCCGCCCGCACGCACCCCAGCCACAGCAGCACGTAGGCATCGGAATTGCGGCCATAGGCGGCCACCCGGTCACCGGCCCGGAGACCCAGCCCGATCAGGCGACGGGCCACCCGGTTCGCCCCTGCGTCCAGGCGTGCGTAGGACCAGCTGCGCTCGCCAAAGCGCAAGGCCTCCTTGTGAGGGTTGCGGCGGACCGAACGGGCCAGGGCGTCACCGATCAGGTTACGGCTCGCACGCCGGATCTGCTGCACGGGGGTACAGGTATTCATGGGGTCTCCTCCTTGTATGTATGGGTTTCAGGGCGCACACCAGTCCTTGATGATAATCACGGCGGCCATGCCACGCTCAAAGTGGGAATAGGCCACACCCGGTGCTGCATCGTTTCCGCTATGCTCAAGCCAGATCATGCCCGAAACCCCAGCCCTCCCTTCCACGGGTGACGCGGGAAAGACTCGCGGCGAGCCTCCCCCTGCCCTCACCCGTCTGCGCCATCGCCCCCTGCTGCTGATCAGGCTGTTCATCCTGGCCAGCAGCCTGGCGGGGCTCGTCATTGCCTGGGCCGACATCCTTTCAGACATGTCGGCCCGGGAAATCACGGCCCGCGAGCGGGTACGCAACCTTGCCCTGATCCACGCGCGGGCGGCAGGCGAAACCATTCAGGCCACCATCGAACGCTTCGACTTTGCCCTGCAACTGGCCCGCAGTGCAGCCCGGGAAGGCTCACGGCCCCTTGCCATCCAGGCGAGTCAGAACAACGCAGCCCTCCCTCCAGACCTGGTTATCCAGCAATTCCTGATTGATGAAACGGGCCACCTGGCGTTTTCATCCCTGAGCACAGCCCCCCGCAACTACCTGGGTGACCGGGACTACTTCCGGCAACTGGCCAGCACCAGCGCCGATACGCTGGTGATCTCGCCTCCCGTACTGGGCCGGCTGACCCGGAAATGGAGCATCCAGCTCGCCCGTCCCCTGCTCGAAGACGGCCGGTTTCAAGGGGTGATGGCCATGGCGATCGCACCGGAGACCTGGACCCGTCAGCTGGCGCGCTTCGAGATGGCCCCCCGGGACACCCTGACCCTGGTGAACGGCCAGGGTCAGGTACTGTTGCGCACCCTGGCGGGGCCCGAACATATCGGCAAGACAGCGCCTCCCCAGCGGGACTACATTCGCAATCCCTCCCAGATGGAAGGCAATTACGAAACCCATGCGTCGGTGGATGGCGTGCTGCGTCAGTACGCCTGGGTACGCCTGCCCTCGGGGCTGGTCATGCTGACCGGCATCGCCCTGGATGACGCCCTCGCCCCCGTCAGGGAAATCAACCAATGGACCCTGGTGCGGGCTGGGCTGTTCAGTGCAGTCTTCCTGGCCCTGACCTTGACCCTCCTGGTGGCACTCAGCCGCTACGAGAAGATCGTGCTCCAGCTGGGAGAACGGGAAAAACACTACCGGAACGTCGTGACCCACATGGCAGAAGGGCTCCTGGTGGTAGACGAGGAGGGATGCATCACCGACAGCAATACCGCATTCACTGCAATCACCGGCTTCAGCAGCCAGGAAGTGCGCGGACGCCACGTCTCCATGCTGGAGGGCCCTCCCAAGGGAATCGCCAGCCTGAACGAACTGATAGACGCCACCGATGACATCCCCATGGAAGGGGATTTCCACGGCCTCCACCGGGATGGCCACAGCTACACCGGTCACAGCCTGATCTCGGTGGTCCGAACTCCGGATGGGCGCATCCTGCGGCGGGTCGTGCTCCTGACTGACGTCACCGAGAAGCGCCTTCGGGACGGACAGATCTGGCATCACGCCCACTTCGATCTGCTGACCGGACTGCCCAACCGGGTCCTGATGCAGGAACGCATCGACAAGATGCTGCGCCAGGCCCGTCACAACGACAGCGGGGTCACCGTCCTGTTCATCGACCTGGATCACTTCAAGCCCATCAATGACGAACACGGCCACGACGTGGGAGACGTAGTCCTGCGCCAGGTCGCCCAGCGCCTGAAAGATCTGTTCCGGGAGGACGACACGGTCTGCCGGCTGGGCGGCGATGAATTCGTCGTGGCCATTCCTGGTGATCTGGATCCGCTGGCCTGGGAAACCGTGGCCGCAAAAGTCGTCCGCAGCCTCTCAGTCCCCTTCCTGGTGGCCGGTCAGGCGCTGAACATCTCGTGCAGCCTCGGCGTGGCCCGTTTTCCTGCCGATGGCGAGAATGCCGAGGCCCTGATCAGCCATGCCGACCAGGCCATGTATCGGGCCAAGAACCAGGGCCGGGCCCGCTGGAGCACCTGAACTCCGCCAGCGCGGTTCAGGTTTCACCCACGGCAAACTGCCCTACGGTCTGCTCCAGTTTGCCGGCCGCAAAACCCGTCAGCTCAGCACTGCGCATGGAGGCGTGAGTGGCGCCACGGGTCCGCTCGGCCAGCTTGCGCACCTCATCGCTGACCCGGTGCGCCACCTCCTGCATGGCCGCCGCATTGGCATTGGCCGCGTCGATTTCGCCCAGTTGTCCCCGGATCGCCGCCCGGATGCCCTCGATGGCCCGCTCCACGTCCGCAGACACCTGACCCGCCTGGCCATTCTTGGCGAGCATGTCCCGGTTGGTGTCGCCGATCTCGCTGGTGGTATTGACCACCTGGCGGATCGTCTGCTCCAGATTGTCGATGAAGCTGTTGGTCCACTGGGCCAGTACCGCGGTCTCGTCGATGCGTCCGGAGGCCCGCGGCAGTCACTGGGACAGCCGCCCACCTCCCTCCGCAGTGGAAGAGGTTTTCCCCCTGCGGATGGTCTCCCTTGCACCCGGATGCAGCTGCCCCGTCGCCGGATCCTTGAACACCAGCTCCAGCTCGGTGTGCTCCCGTACCTGCACCCGCCCGAAGTCCGTGCGTACCCCTTCCTTCAGGTTGTCACCCCCTGTGAACGTGGCATCCTCAAAACGGGAACGAGCACATCACTCATGCACCAGGACAGGGCATGCGAACGTGATTGGTGCGCCCTCAGTCCAGTTCTAAACCCGCCTTGTAGCGCCAGGCCGACTGCCCTTTTTTTAGGCAGCCCTTAAAAACCTTTCCAAATCATTCCCTTGAAAACAAGGCTCACACCTTATCCACAGCTTTGACCACGACCCCCGGGGATAACCCATCTCTTCCTTCCGCAAGTGAACAACATGGGTGGCCAACCCCACTCATCCTGAGCAGGATGCACACCGAAAGAACCACCCAGACCTAAATTGCACAAAATTTAAGCATCCAAAAAATTCTCATTGAAATCAATTCCCTGGCAAAAAATCTCACATTTTGTCCACAAGCCTGCCCACGGCGGACGGGGATAAAACCGGCTTATTCCACATCCTCCCGCATCTCCCACTGGAAATTCACGCATTCCGGACGCCCGGGAATGTGCAGCCGGCTCGCCGCCGGCGGTGCGGAAGCCACCACACGTCCTGCCCGGAGCACCAGCCGCCGCGTAGCCCTCAGGCGGATCGCCTCCACCGGATCCCGAGCCTGCAGGAGTACCAGATCGGCACGGCAACCCGGCGCAAGGCCATACCCCTCCAGCCCGAGAATGCGCGCCGGCGTCTCCGTCACCGCAGCAAAGCAGGCGGCCATGCCCGCCTGGCTGGTCATCTGGGCCACGTGGAGGCCCATTGCCGCGACCTCAAGCATGTCGCCGCTGCCCAGGGCATACCAGGGATCCATCACGCAGTCATGGCCAAAGGCCACCGACACGCCCGCCGCCAGGAGCTCCGGCACCCTGGTCATGCCACGACGCCTGGGATAGCCGTCATGGCGGCCCTGCAGCGTAATGTTGATCAAGGGATTGGCAATGGCTGCAACCCCCGCCTCGGCGATCAAGGGGAGCAGCTTGGACACATAGTTGTTATCCATGGAATGCATGGACGTGAGATGCGATGCAGCCACCCGCCCCTGGAGCCCCAGTCGCTGGGCGTGATAAGCGAGGGTTTCGATGTGGCGCGAGAAGGGATCGTCGGATTCGTCACAGTGCATGTCCACGGGCAGCCCCCGCTCTGCGGCCAGTTCGCAGAGGATGCGAACCGACTCTGCCCCTTCCGCCTGGGTACGCTCGAAATGCGGAATCCCGCCCACCACCTCCACGCCCAGGTCGAGGGCCCGTGTGAGGTGCTCCAGACTCCCCGGACACCTCAGCACCCCATCCTGGGGAAAGGCAACCAGCTGGAGATCCAGATAGGGCTGCACCTGCGCCTTCACATGGAGCAGGGCTTCCACGGCCAGCAGGCGCGGATCACACACATCCACGTGGGAGCGGATGGCCAGGAGCCCCTGCGCCACCGCCCAGTCGCAGTAGGTCATGGCCCGCGCCACCAGGGTCTCCTGAGTCAATCGGGGCTTCAGCTCCCCCCACAGGGCGATCCCTTCCAGGAGGGTACCGGAGCGATTGACCCGGGGCAGGCCATAAGACAGGGTGGCGTCCATGTGGAAATGGGCATCCACGAAAGGAGGTGTCACCAGTTGCCCCGCTGCGTCCACCTCCTCGTGTGCCCGGGCCGCCAGGGAAGGCTCGAGGGCAGCGATGCGCCCATCCAGAATGCCTATGTCCAGGCCCCGGCGACCATCGGCCAGACTGCAATTGCGCAGGATGAGATCAAGCATGGTGACTCCTTTCTTGTGCGGGGTACTCAGCGCGTACCGAAAATACGGTCTCCCACATCGCCCGGGCCGGGCACGATGCAGTTGTGATCACGAGAGGAACGAAGCAGGCCACGCGATGCCTTGCCCGTTTCCCCCAGCGTCACACCAAAATGAAAATTTTTCATCAATACGTGCGCAAATCCTGCGTTTCATGTATAGTGCGCGCCTCTGACACGCAACGCAAAACAACGCCAAGCGCTGATTCAGTCCCATGCGGCAGTAGCTCAGTTGGTAGAGCGCAACCTTGCCAAGGTTGAGGTCGAGAGTTCGAGACTCTTCTGCCGCTCCAGTTTCAAGCCTGTCAGGTGCATGTCTGACAACGCATGGCGCAGTTCAAGCTCATGTAGCTCAGTGGCAGAGCACTCCCTTGGTAAGGGAGAGGTCGGCAGTTCAATCCTGCCCATGAGCACCAGTCGCCCGAAAGGCCGGTTCCCACGGAACCGGCCTTTCGTTTTTTGGCGCCCCTCACAGATCAGAAGCCAGGGTACTGGTGGAGCAGGCCGGTTACGGCCCGCCCCCTAAGCCTCAATGGCGACTCTGGATTTCCTCGATGAAGCCCTGCATGCCGGTGCGGATGTTGGCGGCGTTGCCCTCGTCCGTATCAATATGCATGGCCAGGCGGTAGGCCGGATTCACCCGCACGACCACGTCGCCGAAGATCAGCTCCCGGTCCCCCTCGACGCGCACCCGCACCACATACTTGTCACGGACGCGGAAGCGCCGGGCATCATCGGGCGACATGTGGATGTGGCGCTGGGCACAGATCACCCCGCGCTCGATGGTCGTGCTGCCAGCCGGCCCTTCCAGGGTCACGCCCGGCGTATTGGCCAGGTCACCGGACTCCCGGATGGGCGGCTGGACGCCAAGCTTGAACTGTTCGGTCATGGCAATTTCCACCTGGGTTTCCTTGCGGGTGGGTCCGAGGACGCGCACATTGGCAATCCGCCCCTTGGGGCCTACCAGATGAACCTTTTCGGCACAGGCAAACTGACCTGGCTGGGACAGCTCATGCTCGGGCGTGAGCTGATGATCCTTGCCGAAGAGCTTTTCCACATCCGCCTGACACAGGTGCACATGGTGAGCTGAAATCTCGATGGGGATGGCCGGCGGCTCCTCAGCCCGGGACTCCAGCAACAGCTGGTTGCGTTCGATGGCCCGAAGAGTTTCCCAAGCCAGCAGACGCTGATGGTCATTGGCGATGACCAGGATGGTCACCGGGGAGTCGTCCGCCGAGATGGTGGCATGAGAGCCCACCATCTCCAGGTTGCGGTTCTTCTCCTCGTCCAGCTTGATGCCCATGTAAGCCAGACCCTGACAGGCCAGGCTGCGTACGGCCGCACTGGTTTCACCCACATCGCCGGTAAAGGCCAGCACATCAATGCCCCCCATCGCCGCCACATAGGCACCGATGTTCTTGCGCACCTGGTAGCAATAGGCCTTGTGGGCCAGCAGCGCACGGTGATGACCGTTGCTGGCCGCCGTCTCGATGTCGTGGATGTTGCTGGAGATGCCGGAAATGCCCTTCAGGCCGCTGCCGGTATTGATCAGGCTGGACAGCTCCTGCGGGGACATGCCGTGCTGCTCCATGAGATGGATCATCACCGCCGGATCAATGCTGCCGGAACGGCTGGCCATGATCACACCGTCGGTGGGCGTCATCCCCATCGAGGTATCCACCGAACGGCCATGATCGATGGCGCACAGGGACGAACCAATGCCCAGGTGGCAGGAGATGATCTCCAGCTCACCGAGAGGGCGCTTGAGCACCTCCGCCGACTTGAGGGATACATATCGGTGAGACGTGCCATGGAAGCCATAACGGCGGATACCCTCCTGTTTGTACAGGTCGTAGGGCAAGCCGTAGAGGTAGGCGTAGGGCGGCAGGGTCTGATGGAAAGCCGTATCGAAGACCGCCACATGGGGCACACCGGGCAGCTGCTTCATCGCCATCCGGATGCCGTCCACGTTCACCGGATTATGCAGGGGCGCAAACACCGACAGGGATTCGATCTCCGAAATCACCTGAGGGGTGATCACCACCGCACTGGAAAACTTGTTTCCCCCATGGACAACCCGATGCCCCACCGCGCTCACGTCCTCGGGATGGAAGGCAAACGCGTCTCCCAGCAGGCGGGTAGATTCCTGGATGATCCGGAACAGCTCGGCCAGGACAAAGGGCTCACGCATCTGGGTACGGGTCTGGGTACCCACGGAGACGGTCACGCACGCCACGGCCGGGTCTGCATTGTCGATGATCCCATGGACATCCGACCCCAGATCCTTGGTGTCGTAAATGCCAAAATGGATCTGGCTGAGGCCCACGTTGAGGGCCACCACCTTGCCGGTGCTGCCAGTGTGCAGCGACAAGGCGTAGGGGTCATCGGTGCGGGGGGAGCCCTGAGCCTGTCCGGTGACGATATCCACCGACATCCGGCGCATCCGGTCCAGCAGCAGCCGGGAAAGATACGCCACGGCCTTGGGGTTGGTCAGGATCCGGGAATTGAAGACATCCTGAGGCACCAGCAGCACGTAGCAACGGTTACCGGCAATCACATCCGCAGCAAGCTTGTCGCCCGTGAGGATGGACATGACGCCGAACACATCCCCCGGCCCCAACTGGCTGAGCACGGTGCGGGTGCCCGTATTGTCGGTGATGGAAATCTCCGCATGCCCGGTGATCAACACACCAAGGTATTTGCTGTCGTCGCCGGTTTCCAGGATCGCCTCATTACCCTCGTAGGTGGCCAGGCGGCCCCGGCTGACGATCTCCTCGACCCTGTCGGCCGGGAAGTGCTCGAAAAGGCGTACCTGTTCGAGGAAAAACCGTTTCAGATCAATTTCGCTCACGCTGATTCTCGCTTCCAAGGGGTATAGCCATGAATGACAGGATAGTCCTGCTGCTGCAATGCAGCAAAGAACAATCGCGGCGGCACCGGCGGGACTCCACAACTCCGTTGCGAAAGGGCGACGGCAGGCCTGACCACGAGTCTATGACAATCCTATGACGAAAATAAGGCACACGCCGGGCCAGGCTGCCAGCGCTGCCAGATGACGCCGCGGAGCTGCCGGACGGACAACCGTACCCCCGGCTGCAGGGATTCCACAATTTATTGGCGACGGCCGTTCCTGGCTCATTACCCGAGGGGCTGGCGGCAGGTGCCCTCAACCTCGTGATTGCCATCAACCACCGCCCGGACCCTTACTTTGACCCGTGATTCAGAGGCTGGAACTCCCCGTTGCGGATCCGGGCGAAGAATACCTGCCGCTGGGTATCCCCGTTGGCATCGAAGACGATCTCCTGCTGGAGGCCCTGGTAAGGACCATACTTGAGCACAGCCTGCTTGGCAGACTCCCCGCGTTCGCGACGGCTCATGGCCGTAAACAGCACCATCGCCGCATCGTAGGCACATACGGCGCTGTAGTCGGGGCGCTTGTTGAAGCGCTGGAAATAGGCCTCGCGAAATGCCGCATACCGCTCGGAACCATCATGGCGGTTGTAGTTCTCGATGATCACCAGCCCCTCCACCATTTCACCCCCCAATTCCAGCATCTGGAGGGACGCACCCCATTCAGCAGCAGCAATGGGCAGTTCGGGCGCCCGCTTGCGTGCCTGGTGGGCCAGCCTGGCCACGTCGATCCCTCCCGAGATGAACAGCAGCGCATCGGGCCGGGCCGACACCATGTCTGCCACGACCCGGGCAAAATCCAGGTCCACCCGGGATTCATAGGGAACAGCAACGACCAGAACGCCCCCGAGCTCGGTATAGAACCGACGGAATTCATTCAGCCAGGACTCCGTAAACACCTGGTTCCGCACATCGTAAGCAATCGCCATGCGCTTCTGCCCCATGCCCAAGAGCGTCTGGGCATAATCGCTGGCATTGTCACGGGTGGTTCGGTTGATACGGATCAGATTATCATCCTTGCCATGCAGCTCCATCGCCGTGATCGTCGGACTGATCGCCAACGTACCTGTCCGGGCCAGCACCGGCACCGCCGCCGCTGCCATGCCGCTGGAGAACGGGCCGATCACCGCCTCCACCTTCAGGGCAGCAAGCTCCTCCGCAGCACGGACAGCTGTCGCCGGTGTGGCGGCATCATCCCTGGCGACCAGCCTGACCTTCCGGCCAGCAACGCCCCCAGCCCGATTGGTCTGCTCCACGGCCAGCTGAACACCATGGAGTCCCGATTCGCCGACATCGGAATTACGGTCGGAAAGCCCTCCCAGGAAACCCACTACCAAGGGCGCCTCCTGGCTGCAGGCGGCCAGCCAAACAACCAGCATAAGGGACAGCAAGAAACAGGCTCTGGGCATGGAGTTTCTCAAAAATTCAAAAAAGCCAACAATTTCACTAAAAATTTTAGTGTTTTTAACAAAAATATCAAATAATGATTTTTGCCTTGCGCTGTGACGAGATACGCTCTCCGCAAGACTTTCCAAGATGGGGATCTTCAAACACGCACAGCCACCACAGATGACCATATAGCCCGATCAATCATGACATCAGCTTTCAAACGGCCTCGCTGGCATATGCGCTGGCGAAACTCGGTCCGGCAACGCCTGATGGTCCTGGGACTGGCACCCCTGCTGGTCGCCCTGCCTGTCATCGTGGGAATCCTGATCCTGGTCGGAGGTGCCCGGTTCGATAACCTGCTGCTTGCCACGGCGGCAGGCAACATGGCCAGCGCCCGTACCTACATGGACCAGCTGCGCGCCCAGACACGCCAGGACATCCTGGAAGTCGTACGCTCCGACACGATTGTCCGGCTGCTGGAAGAGCGGGCCGCCCACCCCGCTGGGGACGCAACGGAAACCATCGACCGGGCCCTGAGGGCCCGGGCGGACGCTGCCCATCTCGACTATCTGGTGATCTCTACGCCCGAAGGGCATGTGATCGCCTCAAGCTCAGGACTCCGGCCCGGCAGCCAGATCCCCATCAGCAACGTAGCCCGACAAGCACGCACCGGGATCCCAAGCTCATCCTACGAACGCTTTGAAGTCGCGGAACTGGCGGCTCTCAACCCGGAGCTTCCCGCCAAGACCCTCATCAAGACAGACAACGCCCTGCACACCAATGCACCTCCGTCCAAGGATGAATCACGGGGCCTGATGATCGCCGCTGCGGCCCACTTTCCCCTGAGCACGCGACACCCCGAAGCCATCGTATTGGGAGGAATCCTCCTGAACAACAACATTCCGCTGACCAATCGCATCCGGGAAGTGGTCTTTCCCATCAACGCCAACTTTGGCGAAGTCAGCGGCCATGCCTCCCTCCTCCTCGGGAATACGCGGGTGGCCACCACCCTGACCGGGCACCGGAACGAATATCTGCTTGGCACGCTCCTCAGCCCGGAGATCCAGGCACAGGAAACCCAGGAAACCCTGATCCTGGGCAAAACACTGACCCTGCGCACCCACATTGCAGGAGAATGGTACGTGGCGGGGTATCAGCCCATTCTGGACAGCCAGGGAGAACAGATCGGGATTTTTGCCACCGGCTTTCCTGAACATCATTACAGCCGGGAAAAATGGCTGCAAGTGGGAGGCATCACCTTGCTGCTGGCCATCAGCATGCTGACACTCACTTTTTCCTTTCTGCGAGCCGGCAACGACATCACCCGACGTCTGACGGCCATTGGCGGCACGATGCGGGCCATTCACAACGGCGAGACGGGCAGCCGCGTCACTCTGGATCACGAAACCGACGAGATCGCCCAGCTGGCCCGCCACTTCAACGAGCTGCTGGATGCCCTGGATGCCCGGGAGCAGGCCGAACGGGCCGCACGCCAGGCCATCGCCGAAGAAGCCATGCGCCGTCGCGCCCTGTTCGAAATGGCCCGGGACGGCATCGTCGTGGTAGACATGAACTGTGCCGTCGTGGACGCCAATCCCCAGTTCGCCACCATGCTGGGGTATTCCCTGGAGGAAATGAAAGCCCTGCATGTATGGGACTGGGATCCGGGCATCGCCCCTGCCGAACTGCTGGAGATGGTCCGCAGTGTCAGTCCCGAAGGAGAACAATTCGAAACCCGGATCCGCAGCCGTAGTGGCTGCAACCTGCCGGTGGAAATCAAATCGAGCCGCGTCCTCTGGGGCGACAAGGTGTACGTGATGTGCACGGTGCGGGAAATTTCAGAGCGCAAGCAACTGGACCAGGAGCTTGAGCGCCACCGCCACCACCTGGAAGACCTGGTCGGCCAGCGCACTCTGGAACTGGCCTCTGCCCGGGACGAAGCTGAAAGTGCCAACCGGGCCAAGAGTGCCTTCCTAGCCAACATGAGCCACGAAATCCGGACCCCGATGAACGCCATCATCGGCCTGACTCACCTCCTGCTGCGGGACGTGGAAAACCCGGAGCAGGCTGAACGCCTGGGAAAGGTGGACAGCGCTGCGCGACATCTCCTGCGGGTGATCAACGACATCCTCGACCTGTCGAAAATCGACGCCAACAAGATCACCCTGGAAAACATCGACTTCCCCCTGTCCGCCGCCCTGGACCGGGCCACCTCGATGCTGCGGGCCAGCGCAGCCCAGAAAGGACTCCAGCTGCAGCTCGACGTGGATCCCGTCCTCCCCACCTGGGTCTGCGGCGACCCGGTGCGTCTGGAGCAGATCGTTGTAAATTATTTGTCGAATGCGATCAAATTCTCCGAAAAAGGCTGCATCACCCTGCGCGCCCGGGCGCAGCCGCCTCTCGGCGACGGCCGCCTCGTGGTGTGCATCGAGGTGGAGGATCAGGGCATAGGCCTCAGCCCCAAGCAGATTGACTCCCTCTTCAGGGCCTTCGAACAGGCCGACAACTCCACCACCCGACGCTATGGCGGCACGGGTCTGGGCCTGGCCATCAGCAAGCGCCTGGCCGAGCTGATGGGCGGGAGCGTCGGGGTGACGAGTGCCGAGGGTACAGGGTCCACCTTCCGGGTGACGCTGCCCTTTCTCCCTGCCAGCACAACCCTGCTGTACGCAGGAAGCCCTGCCACGGACGCGGGCTTTGGCGAGGACAAAACCGAGGGCCTTGCCGAGCAGATCTGCACGGGCCATGCAGGTCAGCACATCCTGCTGGTGGAGGACAACCACCTCAATCAGGAGATCATCTGCGAATTGCTCGGGGATACCGGACTCCGGGTGACTGTCGCCAACAACGGGCAGGAAGCGCTGGACATGCTCGCCCGAACCCCCTGTGACCTGGTCCTGATGGACCTCAGCATGCCGGTCATGGGAGGTCTGGAAGCGGCTGCCCTGATCCGCCGGCAGCTTCATCTGACGGATCTGCCGATCCTGGCAATGACGGCCAATGCTTTTGACGAGGACCGGGATCGCTGCCTGGAAGCGGGCATGAACGACCATGTGGCAAAACCGGTGGATCCGGAGATCTTCTTCCAGGCTCTGTTGCGCTGGCTGCCCCTCCAGTCGCACCCTGCAGCACCTGATGCCAGACAGTGAAGCGCTCTCCGCCCCCTTCAGCCCAGACGACACCCGGAAGCACTCACACCTCCTGACACACATCCAGTCACCTTCCCGGAACCTTTACCTACCCTTAGCACTCTCTCAAGGAGAGTGCTAATATCCGGTTGAAGGAGGTGCCTACTGATGTCCAATGCCCTGTCGTTTCCTGTTCCGTCCGCGGTTGGCAGCCTGGATCAATACATCCAGAGCGTGAATCGCATCCCGTTGCTGACCGAGAAGGAAGAATCCGACCTGGCCCACAGCTTCCGGGAAGAAGGCGACCTGGAAGCGGCCCGCAAACTGGTGATGTCCCACCTGCGCTTGGTAGTAGCCATCGCCCGGGGTTATCTGGGTTATGGTCTGCCCCATGCCGACCTGGTCCAGGAAGGCAACGTCGGCCTGATGAAGGCCGTCAAGCGCTTCGATCCCGAGCGGGGCGTGCGCTTGGTGTCCTTCGCCATCCACTGGATCAAGGCCGAAATCCACGAGTACATCGTCAGGAACTGGCGTCTGGTCAAGATCGCGACCACCAAGGCCCAGCGCAAGCTGTTCTTCAACCTGCGCAGCATGAAGACCAGCAACAGCACCCTTCAAGGGGAGGACGTGCTGGCCGTGGCCCAGCAACTGGGGGTCAAACCCGAAGAAGTCCGGGAAATGGAAACCCGTCTGTCGGGAGGCGACGTGGCCCTGGAAAGCGGCCCTGATGACGAAGAAGAGCGCTTTGCTCCGATCGCTTACCTGGCCGACCCCCACGCCGAGCCTTCCGAAGTCATCGCCCAGCGGGAATATGCCCGCCTGCAGGATTCGGGCCTGCATGAAGCCTTGGCTGCCCTGGATGAGCGTAGCCGGACCATCGTCCAGCGTCGCTGGCTGGCGGAAGGGGATGCCGCCACGCTTCATGAACTGGCAGCAGAATATGGAGTTTCCGCTGAGCGGATCCGCCAGATCGAAGCCAAGGCGATGCAGAAGATGCGCACCCAGCTGGCAGCCCTGACGGCCTGAAGGCCAGCGGGCTCCTGCTAGCACTCGGCTGGCTCTGCAGGGCGGCCTCCGGGAGGCCGCCCTATTTGCCAGCCAGCAACTGACGGATATCCGCCGCAATCTGTTCGGGCCTCTCGCCGTGTTTCACATACAGGCGCAGCCGCCCCTGAGGGTCGAAGACATAGGTTCCGGTGGAATGATCCACGGTGTAGGTGCCCCCCCTGGTACCCCCCTGCTTCTGGTAGAACACCTTGAACTCCCTGGCCACCGCCTCGGTGGCCGCTTCGTCCCCACGCAAACCGACAAAACGCGGATCGAACACCGGTACATATTCGGCCAGCAAGGACTGGGTATCCCGCTCGGGATCCACCGTAATGAAGAGCACCTGCACCTGCTCTGCATACGCCCCGAGCTGGCGCATCACTTCCGCCATGCCCAGCAGGTTGGTAGGGCAGATGTCGGGACATTGGGTATAACCAAAGAACAGGGTCACCACTTTTCCCCTGTAATCCGCCAGGCTACGCACAGCGCCGGTGTGGTCCTTCAGCCGAAAATCCTTGCCATAATTGGCACCGGTAATGTCCGAACTGGCAAACCCGACCCTCCCCTGCCCTTCACCGGAAGGCGAGCACCCCACAAGAACCCCTGCTGCCAGCAAGGCAGCCACACTGTATCGAAGGCGGAAACTCATAAATATTTTTTTTGATAAAAAAAACAATATCAATGCTAGACTTCGGCCAGAATTTAACTTGTAGCAAATTGATACAAGTGGGGCCTGGAGGAGACGCCAAGGCCAAAACCATAAGAAAGCCTGTCGGGGGTGCGGCGAAAGCCGCGCCCCCGATCCATTTCAGGCTCAGCCTGTTGGGTGACCAGGCCGCAGGAATGGCTCAAGCCGCCAGCGCCGTCAGCAGCTTGTCATGGATTCCACCGAAGCCCCCATTGCTCATGACCAGGACCTGGTCCCCTGCCCGGGCTTCCGCGACAATCGCCGCGACCAGCGCCGCCAGGTCATCCTCCACCACAGCCTTGCCGGCAATCGGCGCCAGCGCGCTCCTGGCATCCCAGCCCAGGTTTGCCGCATAACAGAACACCTTGTCTGCCTGGGCCAGGCTGGCAGGCAGTTGCTCCTTCATCACCCCCAGCTTCATGGTATTCGAGCGAGGCTCCAGCACGGCCAGGATACGCGCCGCACCCACCTGACGACGCAAGCCCTCCACCGTCAGGGTGATCGCCGTGGGATGGTGGGCAAAATCATCGTACACCGCCACGCCACGCACGGTTCCCCGCAATTCCAGGCGGCGCTTGACCCCCTCGAAACGGCTCAAGGCATCCAGGGCCACCTCCGGGGTTACCCCCACGTGGCGGGCCGCAGCCAACGCAGCCAGCGCATTCGCCCGGTTGTGGCTGCCTGACAGGGGCAAGCGCCGCCGGCCAAGCTCCTTGCCCAGGTGACGAATCACCACCTCATCCTCAAAACAGCCTTCGGCCACCGACCAGCCCGCTGCGTCATTGAACCACTCGAGCTCAGACCAACAGCCCCGCTGGATCACCCGCGCAAGAGACTCTTCGGCTGCATTCGCGACGATCCGTCCAGACAGGGGGATAGTCCGCACCAAATGGTGGAATTGCGTTTCGATCGCGGCAAGATCACCAAAAATGTCTGCATGATCGAACTCCAGATTATTCAGGATCACGGTCCGGGGACGGTAATGGACAAACTTGGAACGCTTGTCGCAGAAGGCCGTGTCGTACTCGTCAGCCTCGATCACGAAAAAGGGCGACTCGGTGAGCCGCGCCGACAGACCGAAATTCTTGGGAACCCCCCCCACCAGGAAACCCGGATTCAGCCCTGCGTCCTCCAGGATCCAGGCCAGCAGGGAAGTGGTGGTGGTCTTGCCATGAGTTCCCGCCACCCCCAGAACCCAGCGCCCCTGGAGCACATGCTCGGCCAGCCACTGGGGACCCGAAACATAAGGCAGCCCCTTGTCGAGAATGGCCTCCAGGAGGGGATTCCCGCGGGAAATGGCGTTTCCCACCACGAAGACATCCGGGGCAAGCCCGAGTTGCTCGACCCCGTAACCCTCGACCAAGCCAATACCCTGCTCCTCCAACTGGGTACTCATCGGCGGGTAGACATTGGCGTCGCAGCCGGTCACCTTATGGCCGGCGGCCCGCGCCAGCAGTGCCACGCCACCCATGAAGGTGCCGCAGATTCCAAGAATGTGAATATGCATGGTCAGATGCAGCAGAAACCGTGCCGCAATAGTCGTGTGTAGAATGGCTGATATTCTAATCGAACGGGGAGCTCCGACCTGCCATGCCGCGCCCTGCCGTTCCATATCGCAGCAACCTGCGCCGGGAAATCGCCGCCCTCGCCGCCCGGATGATCGCCGAGGACGGAATCAGCGACTATGGCTTCGCCAAGCGCAAGGCTGCCCGCCAGTTGGGCGCCACCAGTGCCGACGAGCTGCCCAACAATGCCGAAATCGAGACCGAGGTCCGCACCTATCTGACCCTCTTCCAGGACGACGAGCACCTGGAACGCCAGCGGCTGCTGCGGGTTGCCGCCGCCGAAGTGATGCGTGAACTGGAGCCCTTCCGCCCCTATCTCACCGGCTCCGTACTGGAAGGCACCGCGGGGCGCTATTCCGAGGTGGACATCGACCTCTTCCCGGAAAGCGCCAAGGAAGTGGAAATCTTCTTTCTCAACCACAATGTGGACTACGAGCATAGGGAGCCCCGCCGCACGCAACCCGAAGCCCCGGAGGCGATCCTGGTCTTCGACTGGGGTGATGTCCCCATCCGCCTGCGGATCTACTCTCCGGAAGTGGAACGACTGCACCGCAGGGGCAGTCACGGAACCCGAGGCATGGAACGCGCCCGCCTTCCCACCGTCGAAGCCCTGATCAACAACACGCCACCGGCAACGGTCGACATCGAGCCATGAAAACCCGCCTGAACACCCTGTTCCTGATACTGATCGCCGTCGCGACAACCATCGCCGGGATCTATGCCGCCCGCAAGGAAACACAAAGCCTGACCGCTCCGGACATCACCGCCGCCCAGCAGGACGCCGTGGCCCAGTTGATGGCCCTGGACCTGCCCGACAGCGCTGGCAAACAGCACCCCCTGCACCAGTGGCAGGGGAAGGTCATGGTGGTCAATTTCTGGGCAACCTGGTGCCCGCCCTGCCGCAAGGAAATGCCGGCCTTCTCCCAACTGAGCGAGAAATATGCACACAAAGGCATCCAATTCGTCGGCATCAGCATAGATACCGCAACCAACGTACGGGATTTCCAGGCAGCCAACCCCGTCGCTTACCCTCTCGTGGTGGCCGCACCCAGCGTTGTGAGTCTCACGGAGGTCCTGGGCAACACTTCTCAGGGTCTACCCTTTACAGTCATCATTGACCGGCAGGGCAAGCTCAGTCTGGTCAAGCTGGGGATGCTTGCCGAAGAGGATCTGGAGCGCAAGCTGGCGGAACTGAGCCAGTCCTAAGCATCATCCGAAGCTGGCCCGTTGTGGACAACTTCCGGCAAATTACGGCAAACTTGCCAGCATGACGCGGAAAAACAGCCCCCAGGATGCCACCTCGAACGACGCCCGGCAAAGCCGGATCCTCGTTTTGCATGGCCCCAACCTCAATCTGCTCGGTCGCCGGGAACCCGGCATTTATGGCCTGACCACCCTGTCCGACATCCATGAAGCGATGGAAAGCCGGGCCCGTGCGGACGGTGTGCTCCTGGAGTCTTTCCAGAGCAACCACGAAGGAGAGCTGATTGACCGGGTGCAGGCGGCTGCCACCGAAGGCGTCGACTTCATCGTCATCAATCCGGCAGGCTACACCCACACCAGCGTGGCCTTGAGAGACGCCCTTGCCGGTGTGGACATCCCCTTCGTGGAAGTACACCTGTCCAACATTCACGCCCGCGAGCCCTTCCGGCATCACTCCTATTTCTCCGACAAGGCCATTGGGGTGATCTGCGGCCTGGGCGCCCAGGGCTATCTGCTGGCCCTGGAATTCGCCCTGTCCCGCCTGCGCGGCTGACACCAGACATCGGCCCGTCCCCTCCTGCGGACGGCCATCAACACATCAAGGGGAAACTACAATGGATCTTCGCAAGCTCAAGAAATTGATTGACCTGGTCCAGGAGTCCGGCATTTCCGAACTGGAAGTGACGGAGGGCGAGGAAAAGGTTCGTATCGCCAAGCATGTAAGCGGCCCGGCGCCGGTGAATTACGTCTCCCACATGCCAGGCCATGCCCCGGCGCCGGCGCCCGTTGCGGCAGCCACCACCGTCCCGGCGGCAGCGGACGAAGATGCCCTCCCCGAGGGTCACGTGGTCAAGTCTCCCATGGTGGGCACCTTCTACCGGGCCAGCTCGCCGGGTGCCAAGCCCCTGGCAGAAATTGGCCAGAGTGTGGCTGCCGGCGACGTGCTGTGCATCATTGAGGCCATGAAACTGATGAACGAAATCGAGGCGGAAGTCTCCGGCACCATCAAGGCCATCCTCGTGGAAAACGGAGAACCCGTCGAGTTCGGCGAACCCCTCTTCGTCATCGGCTAAGCCCCACCATGTTTGAAAAGATCCTTATCGCCAATCGGGGCGAGATTGCCTTGCGCGTGCTGCGAGCCTGCCGTGAGCTGGGCATCAAGACCGTCGCCGTACACTCCGAACCGGACGCCGAGGCCAAATACGTCAAGCTCGCCGACGAATCCGTGTGCATCGGCCCGGCTTCATCCACCCTCAGCTACCTCAACATCCCGGCCCTGATCTCGGCGGCTGAAGTCACCGATGCCGAAGCCATCCACCCGGGCTACGGTTTTCTGTCCGAAAACGCCGACTTCGCCGAGCGGGTCGAGCAATCTGGTTTCGTCTTCATCGGCCCCCGCGCCGAGACCATCCGCCTGATGGGTGACAAGGTCTCCGCCAAGGACGCCATGAAAGCCGCCGGGGTACCCTGCGTCCCCGGCTCCGAAGGCGCCCTGCCGGACGACCCCAAGGAGATCGTCAAGATCGCCCGCGCCATCGGCTACCCGGTGATCATCAAGGCAGCCGGCGGCGGCGGTGGGCGCGGCATGCGCGTGGTGCACACCGAAGCCGCCCTGCTCAACGCCGTCACCACCACCCGCTCCGAAGCCGGCGCCTTCTTCGGCAACCCGGTGGTGTACATGGAGAAGTTCCTGGAAAACCCGCGTCACGTGGAAATCCAGATCCTCGCCGACCAGCACGGCAACGCCATCCACCTGGGCGAGCGCGACTGCTCCATGCAACGGCGCCACCAGAAGGTCATCGAGGAAGCCCCCGCGCCCGGCATCGAGCGCCGCCACATCCTGCGCATCGGCGAACGCTGCGCCGAGGCCTGCCGCAAGATCGGCTACCGGGGCGCCGGCACCTTCGAATTCCTTTATGAGAATGGCGAGTTCTACTTCATCGAGATGAACACCCGGGTCCAGGTCGAACACCCGGTCACCGAACTCATCACCGGTGTCGACATCGTGCAGGAGCAGATCCGCGTCGCCGCCGGCCAGAAGCTGCGCTACCGTCAGAAGGACATCGAGTTCCGCGGCCATGCCATCGAGTGCCGCATCAACGCCGAAGACCCGTTCAAGTTCACCCCCTGCCCGGGCAAGATCGGCAACTGGCACGTCCCCGGCGGCCCCGGCATCCGCGTGGATTCCCACGTGTACAACGGCTACACGGTGCCCCAGCACTACGACTCGATGATCGGCAAGCTGATCGCCTACGGCGACACCCGCGACCAGGCCATCCGCCGCATGCGCATCGCCCTGTCCGAAATGCTCGTCGAGGGCATCAAGACCAACATCCCGCTGCACCAGGAGCTGATGCTTGACGCCCGCTTCGTCGAAGGCGGCACCAGCATCCACTACCTGGAACACAAGCTGGCGGGGCGCAACGAGGTCTCGAAGAACTGATGTGGATCTCCGTCATCCTGCAGGCTGACGCGACGCGCGCCGAAGCCCTCTCCGAAGCCCTGATGGAGCACGGTGCCCTGTCGGTCAGCATCGACGACGCCGACGCCGGCACCGACGCCGAAAAACCCCAGTTCGGCGAGCCGGGCATGCACCCAGCCAGCCTGTGGGACCACAGCCGCGTCGTCGCACTGTTCGACACCGACATCGACCTGGCCCAGGCGCTGGCCACCGCCTCCGCTGCAGCCGGGCTCGATGCCGTACCGCCCTTCACCATTGAGGAAATCGAAGAGCAGAACTGGGTCCAGCTCACCCAGAGCCAGTTCGACCCGATCCGCATCACCGACCGCCTGTGGATCGTGCCCTCGTGGCACGAATCCCCGGCGCCGGACGCCATCAACCTGGTCCTCGACCCGGGCATGGCCTTCGGCACCGGTTCCCACCCCACCACCCGGCTGTGCCTCGAGTGGCTCACCACCGAGATCCAGCCCGGCGTCAGCGTGCTTGATTACGGCTGTGGCTCCGGCATCCTGGCCATCGCCGCCGTCAAGCTGGGTGCTGGCGAGGTGACCGGCGTGGACATCGACGAGAAGGCTGTCGAGACCGCTGCCGACAACGCCGCCAACAACAGCGCCAGCCTGCACCTGCAGGTCTCGGCCCAGCCCCTGGACGGCACCTTCCAGCGCGTGGTGGCCAACATCCTGACCAATCCCCTTAAGGTACTGGCACCCCTGCTGGCGGCCCGGGTCGCCCCTGGCGGAAAGCTGGCCCTGTCCGGCGTCCTGGAGGCCCAGGCCGAGGACGTGATCAAAGCCTACGCACCCTACATCTCCCTCCAGGTAGGTGCGACCCATGAAGGCTGGGTTCGTCTGGAAGGCGAGCGGCCGGAGCAGGCAGTGTCATGATCCTGGCGCGCTGCCCGGCGTGCTCCACCGTTTTCCGGGTACGTCCCGAGCAGTTGCGCGCCCGGAGCGGGCTGGTCCGCTGCGGGCAGTGTCAGCATACCTTCAATGCCCTGGATACGCTGGTGGATGAAGGTGATGAAGTCCCCGCTGCGCCCCCCCTCCTGCAGGCCATGGAGGAACCGGGGCCACCACCCAGCCCATCCGGCCCCCTCTTCGTACTGGAAGAAAAAGAACCGGAAAATGCCCTGCTCGATCCGCTGGAGGTGTCTGCCCCAACCCACGAGCTGCCCCTTCCTCCTGGCGAACTGCCTTCATCCGGCCCCCCACCCGCAGACATCTCGCCTTGGGAGGATGTGCCCCTAGATCCAGACGACAGCTGCGCCCCCCTCCCCTCTGGCCTTCCCCTTCCAGGCAGCGGGATGGTCGGGACCCCACCGCCTCTTGAACTGGATTTCGACCTGGAGCTCGTCCCCTCGTCCGGGAACGCTGGGCACCTGGAGAAGAGCCTTGAGCCAGCTTCCGGACAGGTGGCGGATGAGCGCGACCTGAGTGCTGTCGCTGCGACCCTGACCTGGCCAGCCGAGCTCACGTCATTGCGGAACGAGCCCTCCATCACACCGGATTTTGAGCTGGACGATCTGCACCAAAGCCTTCCCGAGCCACTGACATCCCCCTCTTTCGAGCCGGCTCTGGATGAGGCTGCGGCCCCGCTGGACTTCGAATCGCTGATTCACACCCGCGACCAGGGCAGGGAGAATGAGCCCCCCCAGGCGCCACTGTTGCAAGGGGCACGGGCAGGAACAACCGCGCCAAACCAGTCGCGCCCCCCCTTGCCGGCCTCCGATCTGGAAAAGCCCGCGGCCGAGGCCGACGAAGACACCGCGGAGGAAGCCGACGAAGAGGGAGACAAGGGCTGGGGACAGGCGCTCTGGGCTGCAGCAGCGACGCTTCTGCTCCTGACCATGGCCGCCCAGGGCGTGCTCGTGTTCCGTAACGAGGTTGCCCTCGCCAATCCCCACCTGCGCCCCTTCCTGGAGAGCCTGTGTGCCGGCATCGGCTGTGAGCTGCCATTACCCCGTGAATCCTCGTTGATCGCCATCGAGAGCTCGGACATCCAGCCCGATGCTGGTCATGAGGCCCTGTTCACCCTCCACGCAACCCTGCGCAACCGGGCGGAGTTCCAGCAAACCTGGCCCCACCTGGAAATCACCCTGACGGATGCCCGGGATAAAGCCCTGGTGCGCCGGGTCCTCTCGCCAGATCAGTGGCGCCCCGCCGAAGCGCCGAAGGCGGCCTTCCCTGCCAAAAGCGAAATCGTCAGCCGGGTCGCCTTCGAAGCACCCGGCATAGCGGCTGCTGGCTACCGGGTCTATGCCTTTTATCCCTGACCACGTCCGGGATTAACGCAGCCTCGTCCCGCTCAACCTCGCACCACGCAACAACATCATGTCCACACTCATCTGCGGCTCCATCGCCTTCGATTCGATCATGGTGTTCCATGATCGCTTCCGCAACCATATCCTGCCCGAGCAGATCCACATCCTGAATGTCTCTTTCCTGGTACCGGAGATGCGTCGGGAATTTGGTGGCTGCGCCGGCAACATCGGCTACAACCTCAAGCTGCTGGGGGGGGAGCCGCTGCTCATGGCCACCGTCGGCGACGATGCCACCCCCTATCTTGAACGTCTTGATCGACTGGGCATATCCCGTGCCCACGTGACTCAGGTGCCAGGCACCTTCACCGCCCAGGCCTTCATCACCACAGACCTGGATGACAACCAGATCACTGCCTTCCACCCCGGGGCAATGGTGCACTCTCACCGCAACAAGGTCAGCGATGCCCAGGGAGTCACGCTGGGGATCGTTTCCCCGGACGGCCGCGACGGCATGCTCGAACACGCCCGCCAGTTTTCGGAGGCAGGCATCCCCTTCATCTTCGATCCGGGCCAGGGTCTTCCCATGTTCAACGGGGATGAACTGCTGCACTGCCTGCAACTGGCCGACTATTGCACGGTCAATGACTACGAAGCCCAACTGCTGTGCGAGCGCACCGGTCGCAGCCCGGAGTCCCTGGCCACTGAAGTCAAGGCTCTGGTCGTGACCCGGGGCGGCGAAGGGTCAGAAATTCATGTGGACGGGCGCAAGCTGGAGATTCCCTGCGCGACACCGGCCAGCCTGACCGACCCCACCGGCTGCGGTGATGCCTACCGGGCCGGCCTGCTGTATGGAATCGAGCAGGGTATGGACTGGGAGCAGACCGGACGTCTGGCGTCCCTGATGGGCGCCCTCAAGATCGCCTGCCGGGGCGGACAGAACCATGCCCCGAGCCGGGATGAAATCGCCGAAGCCTATCGGCAGACTTTTGGTTCAACCCTGTGGTGAAAGGAACCCTCATGCGAATCCTGAACATCGGCCTGGCCCTGGCGGCCGCCATCAGCATTACCGGCTGTGCCTCCGGCCTGGGTGGAGGCGACTACGAACGTACCGAAGCACGACGCGTGATGAGCGTGCGGATGGGCACCATCGAAGGTGTCCGCCTGGTCAAGCTGGAAGGCACCAACTCTCCGATCGGCTCCATCGGCGGCGCTGCCATCGGCGGTGTTGCGGGCAGCACCGTCGGTCAGGGCAAAGGTGCAGCCATCGCGGCCGTGGTGGGCGCTGTAGTGGGCGGCATTGCCGGCGCCGCCGCCGAGGAAGGCCTGACCCGCAAACAGGGGGTCGAAGTCACTGTCAAACTCGACAATGGCGAGCTGCTGGCCATCGTCCAGGAAGACGGTGGCGAGAACTTCAAACCCGGTGAGCGGGTCCGCCTGCTCCAGGATGGCCGCAACACCCGCGTCACCCGCTGAATCAGCCAGTTCATCCATATCCACTGGGGGATCAGATGCCCCCCAGTTCCTTTCCGGGCCGGCGTCATACACCCGTCATCACTCGTTCACGGCAGCGCAATCTGGTCTTTCCAGAATGGATGGAAACCTACAGAGGATTCCGTCATGCTGCAGAAGCAACAGAACATCACCCAGCGCTCCGGGCGCAACCTGCATGCAGGCCTGGCCAGCTGCCCCACCGAGATTCTGGAAGCCCAGAAGCTTCGCTATCGCGTCTTTGGTGAGGAGATGGGTGCTCGACTGTCCAGCCGCATCCCTGGAGTGGATCGGGATCTGTACGACCCCTTCTGCAAACACCTGATTGTCCGCGACGAGGACGCAGGAAAGATCGTTGGCACCTACCGGATCCTCTCACCGAGTGCAGCGAGGGAAGTGGGCAGCTACTACTCCGAAAGCGAATTCGACCTGACCCGCCTGCGCCACCTGCGCAACCGGATGGTGGAAGTCGGTCGCTCCTGCATTGACGCTGAATACCGCTCCGGTGCGGTGATCACCCTGCTCTGGGCAGGCCTGGCCCGCTACATGGTGGAAAACGGCTACGACTACCTGATTGGCTGCGCATCCATCAGCATGGCTGACGGCGGGCATGCAGCGGCCAGCCTGTATAATCGCCTGAAGGATGAGCACATGTGCCCGCTGGAGTACCGGGTCTTCCCCCGTACCCCTCTGCCCCTCCAGGCCCTCCGTCAGGATCTGGACGCCGAAACCCCGCCCCTGATCAAGGGCTACCTGCGTGCGGGTGCCTGGATTTGTGGCGACCCCGCCTGGGATCCCGACTTCAACACGGCGGATCTGCCCATCCTGCTGCCGGTGTCCCGGATGGACGCCCGTTATGCCAAACACTTCATGGGACGCAAGGACTGAAACCCGCCAGCCCCACTCCACCGCTGCTTCGCACCCTGCGCTACGTCCGTCTGTCGGTTCACGTGCTGAGAGGATTCATCCTCTCGGCGCTGTATCTTCCCCTCATCCGCCCATCCCGACGGATACGCCTCAAGCAGAACTGGTCCAGGCAGTTGTTACTCATTCTGGGCATACGGATCGTGGCAGACGAGCCTTTTGTAGCGCCCGGTAGCCTGCTGGTCGCCAATCACATCTCGTGGCTGGACATTTTCGTGATCAACGCCGCCTTCCCTGCCGCCTTCGTCTCCAAGGCCGAGGTAGGCCAGTGGCCCTTGATCGGCTGGCTGGCGGCCCGCCACGAAACCGTGTTCCTGCGCCGGGGCAGCCGCGGTCACGCGAAGATCGTCAATGGGGAAATCGAGGCACTTCTCGGCCAGGGGCGCCACGTGGCAATCTTTCCGGAAGGTACCACCACCGACGGGCGTCATGTCCAGGGCTTCCATGCCGCCCTGCTCCAGCCTGCAGTCGAGATCGGCGCTCCGGTCCAGCCTGTCGCCCTGACCTACCGCCTGCCCGACGGTGCTTACACCCGGGCGCCTGCCTACGACGGGGACGTCAGTCTGCTGGAATGCCTGCAGGCCGTGATCGCAGAACGGGAGATCATTGCCCGGGTGGGGGTCTTGCCCGCCCTGAGCAGCACCGCCGGACTTGATCGCAAGGCCATGGCGCAGGCAGCGCGAGCTGCCATCATGGCACGCATCGCCGACCACTGAATCCGACGTGCCATCAGGACGGCCGGGGCTTGCCGTGTGCCAGCCCCGGGCAGGGGATCTGAAACACGCTCCTGTCCTCCAGGCGCACAGCCGTCAGCTCACGTCCCCACAGGCAACCGGAATCCAGGGCCAGCAGATTGGGCTCGACGCGCAAACCCAGCGCTGACCAGTGCCCGAACACCAGGGTGGTGTCGGCACTGCGGCGGCCGGGCACCTCGAACCAGGGCAGATAGCCCTTCGGTGCCTTGGTCACTTCGCCCTTCACCTTGAAGTCCATCTGTCCATCCACGGTGCAGAAACGCATCCGGGTCATCGCGTTAACCACCACCCGCATCCGCTCGTGGTCCCGCAGGTCATCCCGCCAGGCCACCGGTTCACTACCCCACAGGTTATGGAGCAGCTCGGCATGATACGGTCCCGCCAGCGCGCCCTCCACCTCACGGGCCAGCGCCCGGGCCTGAGGTACGGTCCAGCCCGGCAGCAGGCCCGCATGAACCATCGCACAACCGCTTTCCACATGCATCAGCGGACGCGTGCGGAGCCAGCTCAGCAAGCTCTCCCGATCCGGGGCATCAAGCACCGCCTGCAGCGTGTCGTCCTTGCCCCGGCTGCGGATCGCCCCGTAAGCCACCATCAACAGGTAGAGGTCATGGTTGCCCAGGACGGTGATTGCCGCCGGACCGAGGTCACGAATGAAGCGCAGCGTCTGCAGGGAATCGGGGCCACGGTTGACCAGGTCCCCCACAAGCCACAGACGGTCCCGGGCCGGGTCGAAGGAAACCCGCTTGAGCAAGGCGGCCAGGGAAGTGAAGCAGCCCTGGATGTCACCGATTGCGTAAGTCGCCATGTCAGGCTCGCTGTTCCTTTTTGGCCACCACGGTCAGGGGTGGCGCGGTGGGCTGAGCTGGGGTGTACTCGGGCACCCAGCGTCTCAATTCCTTGCGTACTTCCACAGCCCCCACCGACCGGCGCTGGCGCAACCAGTGCAGCAGCGCTTCAAGCCAGCCGTCCTCCACCTCCTGAGCCCGGGCGATCCGCAGCTTGGGATGGTGGGTGGCTCGGGTCTGCTCGGTATCAGCGAGGACTTCCTCATAGAGTTTCTCACCCGGGCGCAAGCCGGTGAATACAACCCGGATCTCGCTCTCCGAATGGCCTGACAACCGGATCATGTCCCGGGCCATGTCAGCGATGCGCACCGGCTCACCCATGTCGAGCACGAAAATTTCACCGCCATGTCCCATCGACCCCGCCTGCAGCACCAGCTGGGCAGCCTCAGGAATGGACATGAAAAAACGGGTGATGTCCGGGTGCGTCACGGTCACCGGTCCGCCTGCCGAAATCTGCTCCTGAAACTTGGGAATGACACTCCCCGCGCTCCCCAGCACATTACCGAAACGGACAATCTCGAACTGAGTCTTACCCCTCGCCGACAGCGACTGACAGACCCGCTCGGCCAAGCGCTTGGTGGCACCCATCACGTTGGTCGGATTGACCGCCTTGTCGGTGGAAACCAGCACGAAGCGGGGAACCCCGAAAGTCACCGCACTACGGGCCACCTGCCAGGTTCCGAGAACATTGTTGCGCACAGCCTCCCAGGCGTTGTCATCCTCCATCAGGGGAACATGCTTGTAAGCCGCCGCATGGAAGACCACATGGGGACGGTAACGGCCGAGCACCTCATCCACCCGGATCGCATCCTTGACATCCCCTGCCAGCAACAGCACCTGCACCCCGGGGAAATGGCTGGCGAACTCCTCCCCCAGGCGGTACAGGGAAAATTCGCTCACATCGAAGCAAATCAGCAGGGACGGCTCGAAACGGGCAATCTGGCGACACAGCTCCGATCCGATGGAGCCTCCCGCACCGGTCACCATGACCACCTTGCCGCGCAGATACTCCCTGACTTCCGCGGTATGAATATGCACCGGGTCACGGCCGAGTAGGTCTTCCAGGTCCACCTGGCGGACTGCGCTGTACTCCACCCGGCCGGCCATCACGTCCTCGATGGCCGGAAGAATCATCGCCTTCACGCCAGCCCTCACACAGGCACTGGTCACCGCACGGCGGACCTGGTGACGGGCGGACGGCATGGCAATGATGGCCGTGCGGACCTTGAACTCTTCGGAAAGGTGCTCAAGATCGGCGATTCGCCCCAGCACCTTGCAGCCATAGACCTCACGCCCCTGGCGCCGGGGGTCGTCGTCGAGCAAGCCCACAACCCGCCATTCGGAGGAGCGGGCCAGATCCCGGATCAACCCGGCAGCCTCCTCCCCCGAACCGAGTACGATGACGGGCTGCCCCTGTGCCCGCAAGGCACCGTACAGGTGGAACTCCTTCCAGGTTCGATAAAGGGCACGGGTTCCCCCCATATAGACTGCCAGCAACAGCGGCTGGAGCAGGAATACCAACCGGGGCACCGCCGGGAAGGCGCCAGCGGTCACCACCACCACCAGCAAGGGGGTGACGAGGGTCGCCACCAGGACCGCCCGGGCAATCCGCAACAGATCCGGCAGACTGGCAAACACCCAGACGCCCCGGTAAAGGCCAAAGGCACGCATCAGGGAACCCTGCACCACCAGCGCAGCTCCCAGGCCTGCGATGGCCGCCGGGTGGAAGTCGGCAGGGACGTCAAGATTGAAGCGGATCAGGTAGGCCAGCCACCAGGACAGCGCGACCCCCACGAGATCGGACAGGAACACCAGCAGGGGATGAAAGTTTTTGGGGATCAAGGTCGGGAAGCACTGCGAGCCAGGTGCCGACGCCATGCGACATCGATCCCCAGCCCCAGAAGAAAATGCATCAACAGCACGATTGTAATGAGGGCCCACTGCCAGGAGAAGTCCAGTCTCAGCATGCCCACGGCAGAGGCGCCCGAACCGGCCATCAGAAAGTAAGCCAGCAGCGCCGTCCGGCGATGACCGAACCCCAGCTGAACCAGGCGCTGATAGTAATGGGTCCGGTGAGCCTGCCAGACCCGTTCCCGTCGCAGGGCCCGCTGCAGCAGGGTCACGCTTGCATCCAGGATGAAGGGCGCGAAGACCAGGAGTGGAAACCACAGGGGCCAGGCGCCGGCACCCGAGCCGCACAGCCCGAGGGCGCCCGCCAGAAACCCCAAGGGCACCGATCCTGCATCCCCCATGAAGATCCGTGCCGGATGAAAATTGAAGCACAGGAAACCTGCCGCCGCCGCTGCGATGCTGGCAGCCAGCAGGGCCAGGGCAGGCAGGTCCCCCAGCCAGGCCGCAGCCGCCAACGCCGAAAAACCGAACAGCCCCATGCCTCCCGCCAGCCCGTCGGCGCCATCCATGAAATTGTAGAGATTGGCCATCCACACCAGCCCGACGGTCATCAGCACCCGCAGCCACCCGGGCTGTTCCAGCCCCAGCAATGCCAGCACACTCGCCGCAGCCACGAACTGAACCAGGAAACGGAGCCGTGCCGGCAGGCTGCGCCGGTCATCCAGCAAGCCGATGGCGGCCAGCAGCATGGCCCCCCCCAGGGCTGCGAAAAGCCCGTTTCCCAGGCCATCCGCAAGCCACAGGGCCAGGCCAGCGGCAAGCACCCCTGCCATGACCCCCACGCCACCGGTTCGCGGCGTCGGACGGACATGGAGGGAACGCTCATTGGGATGATCCAGGAAATACAGCCAGGATCCCGGACGGCAGCACTGCCGGGTGACCCCCCAGGCTACCCCGAAGGCCAGCACGGGAATCAACCATTCAACGGCCATGCAACATCTCCTCCAGGCCCTCCGCCAACCCGACCCGGGCCTCCCAGCCGAGCTCACAGGCAATCCGCGCAGGTGAATGGCAGGCGGACCCCAGCAGCCGCTCCAGCACGTCCTTGTCGAAGGGAAGGCGCCGCCTCATCAGCACCTCGCCCACGTCTCCCAGACGAGCCAGCCCGACGAGGAGCGGACGCGGAACGGCCCAGCCCAGGGGCGGCAGCCCGAGCACCGCCCGCAGGGCATCGTACAGCCCGCGTCCCGAAGGTGCCTGGGCGTGTGCAACGGTATAGGTCCGCCCCGCAGCCTGGGGCGCCGTCAGCGCCAGCTCGATGGCCGCCACCAGATCGCTCACATGCACCAGGGAGCGCCGATTTCCGGTCTCTGGCAAGGGCGGGAAAAAACCCCGGCGGATCAGGGCCGCCATGCGCTCCAGGTTGCCCCGCCCCCCCGCGCCATACACCATGGCCGGGCGCAGGATCACCACCTCCATGCCGTAGCGCTGACCCGTTTCCAGAAGAGCCTCTTCCGCAGCCCGCTTGGCCCGCCCGTAGTCGGAGACCGGAGGCAACGGCCACTCCTCATCGGCACACGCCTCTCCCGGCTCCCCCACCGCCTTGACGCTGGACAGGAAGACAAAACGCCCGACTCCCGCTCGCCCAGCGGCCTCCGCCAGGTGACGGGTCCCTTCAAAGTTGACCCTCCAGTGTCGTTGCACCTCTGCCGGCCCGAAGGCGCCAAAGGCATGGGCATGGCCCGCACAATGGACCACCCGGCGCACCCCTCCACAGGCCACCGCCAGGGCCGCCGCCTCGGCCAGGTCCCCCTGGCACTCATGAGGCACGTGCGGACGGCCACGCGTCAGCACCCGAAGGGGCGTGCCCTGCGCTGCCAGACGGGTCACCAGACGCCGGCCTATGAAGCCCCGGCCACCCGTGATCAGGATGGACGCCGGATTCAGAAAGCCTCCCGGGGACGCAGAAAGCTGGCAAAGCGGGGGACTCCATCCCGGGTCAGCTGGCGGTAACGATAGGTGATCTGACTCCCGACTGGGGGCGGGCTGCGCCGCTCCGCGTCGGTAAAGCCGGTACCGATCCGGAAACGACGCCCCTCGGGCGTCTCCACCACAAGCGCCCCCAGCAAACCGGTCAGGCGCCCTTTGCCCGGCAGATGGGCCACCACGATGGCCTCCGCATCCTGCTGCGGCTTCAGCTTGAGCAGGACGTCGCTACGCCCGGTGAGATAAGGAGCATCGGCCCGATGGAGCATCAATCCCTCGCCCCCTTCGCGCACCACTTCCTCCAGACGGGTCTGCAGTGCCGGACGGTCAGCAATCCGGAACTGCTCCACCGCCTGCAGCCAGGGCGTGCCGCTGCGCTCCACCAGCAAGCGGATCGCCTCGACCCGGGCCGTGAAATCACCGGGTGCTCCGGGTAACTCGAAGACCATGTAGCGCACCTGCCGCCAGGCTTCGTCATCGGGTTGAAGGCGCCGGACGGTGGCCGACAGGGCCTCGAAACGACCTCGTCCGAGCCAGAGCTCCCCGTCCAGGGAATGCTGCCTGGGCAGCCCCGCCACGAACCAGTCGGGGGCCGGCACCACATTCCCACTGCGAAAGCGCAGGACCTTGCCGTCCCACAAGGCCCGCACACCGTCAAGCTTTTCGCTGACCCAGTAATCCGCCGGCGCGACCGCCCCTTTCAGGGTTTCCGCCAGCAGCAGCAGCGGCGCAGCCGTCCCCACAGCGGGGGTAACAGCCAGAACCAGCATGAGCGCCCACGCCCGTAAACAGGATTTCAGAACCATTTCCAACCATGCACCCGAAAGAAGGTCGCCGCCGAACGGACGAACAGACCAACGTGGCGCAGCCCCTTGCGCGCCGCATGACCGCCATGATGCACTACCCGGACCGCCGGAACATATGCCAATCGTGTTTTTTCAGCCGCTCGCAGGCTCAGGTCGAAATCCTCGAAATACAGAAAAAAGCGCTCATCGAAACCGCCCAGCTCGCGCAGGACAGAGGACCGGAACAGCATGCAGCAGCCACTCACGATGGGGGGGTCCCAGAGCACCTGATCACCGATCCGGTCACGCATTTCGTAGTGCCCCAGGCGCCCTGCACAACGGGCCTTCAGCCACCCCGGGGCAAAGCCCCGCAGAAACAGATCGAAGACGCTGGGCCTGCGCTTGCACAGATACTGGACACGCCCGTCATCCCAGCGGGCCGACGGCACCAGCAAGCCACACTCCGGGTGAGCCCGCATGAAGTCACGGGCCTCGCGCAGGGCGTCGGGAGCCAGTTCGAGGTCAGGGTTGAGGATCAGATGAAACGCCCCGGCCCCCTCCAGGCTCAGGTTGTGCCCCCGCCCGAAGCCGACATTGCCATGCCCCTGCAGCACCCGCACCTGCCACGCCTCCGGCAGCCGCAGCCCTGCCAGCGCGGCCGCGCTTTGGCCATTGTCGATCAGGAAGAGCTCAGGGACCCAGGCGGCCTCATCACAGGCACGCACAAGGGAGGTCAGGGTTGCCTCCAGCAAGCGGGGATCCGGCCGGTAGAGGACGACACTGACCGTCAGACGTTCCATGGGTGAACTCCCGGCGGAAGCGTTTCATCCGGAAGGGCGAGTCTGGAGCGGATCAAACCTGGTAGTAGGCGCGATACCACTCCACAAAGCGGGCGACCCCCACGTCCACCGGCGTGGCCGGAACGAAGCCCGTCCAGGCGTTGAGGGCATCCGTATTGGCATAGGTGGCCGGCACATCCCCATCCTGGAGAGGCAGGAAATTCTTCTCGGCCTGTTTGCCCAGTGCGTTTTCGATGGCTTCAACAAAGGCCATCAGCTCCACAGGATTGTTGTTGCCGATGTTGAAGACCCGGTAAGGCACGTTGCTGGTACCGGGATTGGGCAGGTCTGCGTTGTAGAGCGGATCGGCCTCCGCAGTGTGGTCGAGGGTCTTGATCACGCCCTGAACGATGTCATCCACGTAGGTGAAGTCACGCTTCATCTTGCCGTGGTTGAACACGTCGATGGGCCGTCCCTCAAGGATCGCCTTCGTGAACAGGAACAACGCCATGTCCGGGCGCCCCCAGGGACCATACACCGTGAAGAAGCGCAGGCCAGTCGTGGGCAACCCATACAGATGGCTGTAGGTATGGGCCATCAGCTCGTTGGCTTTCTTGGTAGCCGCATAGATGCTGACCGGGTGGTCGACACTGTCCTCTTCCGAGAAAGGCATTCTGGTATTGCCGCCATACACACTGGAGCTGGATGCATACACCAGATGCTGCACCCGATGATGGCGGCAGCCTTCCAGGATGTTCATGAAACCCACCAGGTTGCTTTCCACGTAGGCGTGGGGATTCACCAGGGAGTAACGCACACCCGCCTGGGCAGCCAGGTGGATCACCTTGTCGAACTTTTCCTCGGCAAACAGCTTTTCCATGCCGGCCTGATCGGCCACATCCAGCTTGATGAAACGGAAATTGTCGTGAGGAGTCAGGCGCGCCAGACGATCGTGCTTGAGCTGGACGTCGTAGTAATCATTCAGGTTGTCGAGGCCGACCACATGGTCACCCCGTGCCAGCAGGACCTGACTGGCCTGCATGCCGATAAAGCCGGCGGCGCCGGTAACGAGAATTTTCATGGTCGCGAAACTGCCTGAAATGGGAAAACCGGACCGATTTGGCACACAACGACATTGGAATGCCAAGTCAGATAGCCCGACATTCTGGCATGCTGCTCCGCAGCGGTAAATCCATCTGTCACCCTGCGCGTGGCGTCTGTAACGGCCGTTATACTTTTACACCGTCCCGCCACCAGGCATGAACTTGACTCTCCGTATCCTGTACACCCTCGTCTGGCACCTCGCCCTGCCGCTGATCGGGCTGCGCCTGCTCTGGCGTGCCCGGCGCCAGCCGGAATACCTGCAGCATGTAGGCGAACGCTTTGGCCGCTATCCGGACCGGGTGGCGGGTCCCGTGATCTGGCTACACGCAGTTTCTGTCGGAGAGACCCGCGCAGCGGCCCCCCTGATTCATGCCCTGCTCGCAGCCCACCCCGACTGCCGGCTGCTGCTCACGCACATGACCCCCACCGGGCGGGCTACCGGGGTCGAGCTCTTTGGCGCCCTGAGTCCACGGGTACGCAGCGTCTATCTACCCTACGACCTGCCCTGGGCCATGCAGCGCTTCCTCAAGCACTTCCGGCCACGCCTGGGGATCCTGATGGAAACCGAACTGTGGCCCAACCTGATTGAAGCCTGCCACCAGCGACACATTCCCCTGGCCCTGGTCAACGGACGCCTGTCCGAACGCTCGGCCCGGGGCTACGCCCGGATCGGAACCCTCGCCCGGGACGCCTTTGCCCACCTGTCGGCGATTGGCGCCCAGACCGAAGCGGACGCCCAGCGGATGACTGCACTGGGAGCCCGCTATCTGAGCGTGACCGGCAACATCAAGTTCGACATCGCTCCTCCCCCAGCGATGGACGCCCTCGGCGCCACATTCCGCAACCGCATCGGCCCCCGCCAGATCCTCCTGGCCGCAAGCACCCGGGAAGGTGAAGAAGAGCCGCTGCTGGAGGCATTTGCCCGCCTGGCCGGGCCGGAAGTCCTGCTGCTGCTGGTCCCACGCCACCCCCAACGCTTTGGCGAGGTGGAGCGGCTGGTCCAGCGCTGCGGCCTGACCCTGCAATTGCGCTCCCAGGCGGTCCCGGTAATGGCGGATACCCGGGTCTGGCTGGGAGACTCCATGGGCGAAATGCACGCCTACTACGGCGCAGCCCACGTGGCGCTCATTGGTGGCTCCTGGAAGGAGCTGGGGGGCCAGAATCCCATCGAGGCCTGCCAGATGGGCTGTCCGGTCATCGTCGGCCCCCACACCTTCAACTTCAAGGCGGTGTGCGAACAAGCCATCGAAGCGGGCGCCGCCTTGCGGGCTGGCGCTATCGAGGAAGGCCTGAAGCAGGCACTGCTGCTCCTGGACACCCCCACCCGCAGGGCCAGCATGGGCGCAGCAGGAAGGGAGTTTGCCCAATCCCATCGGGGGGCTACGGCCCGTACCGTCACCCTGCTGATGCCCCTTTACCGGGGCTCTCATCCCCAGCCCGGCCAATGAGGCCAAGGATTCAGGCTGCCAGCAGGTAATCCAGGACCCACCCACCGAAGATCACCGCCCCCACCCAGTTGTTGTGCAGAAAGGCCTTGAAGCAGCGGGGCCGGTCCCGGTCGCGGATCAGGATGTAGTGATAAATCATGAGCACCGCTGCAGCCCCCAGCCCCGCCAGAAAGTACATTCCCCGACCGGTGTGCAGCCCGACCCAGGCCAGCAGCGCCAGGGTTAGCCCGTAACAGAGCATGATGGCCGTGACCTCGAAGCGGCCGAAGGTGATCGCCGAAGTCCTGATGCCGATTTTCAGGTCATCGGGACGGTCCACCATCGCGTACTCGGTATCGTAGGCCACCGCCCAGAACACATTGGCCAGCAGCATCACCCAGGCCTCCAGGGGCACCTGGCCCTGCAGCGCCGCAAAGGCCATCGGAATTCCGAAACCGAAGGCCATCCCCAGGTAAGCCTGAGGAATCGCCAGAAAACGCTTGGTGAAGGGATAACTGCCGGCGAGGAAAACCGCCGGCACGCTGAGCAGGATGGTCAGCCCGTTGAGGGGCAGTACCAGCAGGAAGGACACCAGGGCCAGGGCCGCCGCGAGCCCCAGGGCCTCCCCGGGGCGGACCCGCCGGGCAGCCAGGGGGCGGTTGCGGGTACGTTCCACATGCCCGTCGAAATCCTTATCGGCATAATCGTTGATCACGCAGCCTGCCGAACGCATCAGCACCGTACCGACCACGAAGATCGCCACCACCCACGCCACCGGCCGGCCGTCACTGGCGACCCACAGGGCCCACAAGGTCGGCCACAGCAGCAGCAGGATTCCGATCGGCTTGTCGATACGCATCAATCGGGCGTATTCGGCGAGGCGCTGGGACAGGGTCAGCTCAGGAAAGGGACTCAAGATACTCATGGGGCAAGCGCTCCTATGGCAGGCAAAAAGGCTTCGGTGACCAGCAGCGGGGAACCGCAACGCCAGAAGGCGGAGCGTCGCGCCCACAGGGGTGGCAGGTCGGGCATCCCGGTGGCCCGGGCGGCATGATGCCAGCGGGTATCCCGGCCATCCAGGCGGGCCGCCTCGAGGGGCGAACGGCGCACCCGGGGATCATCGAAGAGCACTGCCGCCAGGGGGCGTGCGCCCAAGCCATGGAGGAGGTGCCAGGCAGCAGGAATGCGGGTATCCACCACCAGCGAACGGGCAAACACCACTGGCCGCCCATCCGCCATCAGCAGGACTTCCCGGATCCACAGTTCGCCATGCCCATGCACCCCCAGGGCCGCCAGTTCATCCGGCATCACCCGCCCCTTGCCCTGGCTCACCACCCGCAGGGAGAAGCGCTCACATCGACTGCGGATGCGCGCCGTCAGGGAACGGTCATCAGTCAGCCAGCCCCGCATCGCCCTGGGAGCCTGCCAGGCAGCCATGCGGAAGGGATCACGGCCCGGAAAGTGGGCAAGGGTCATCGGAACAGGGAAAGAGGCAAAGGGCCGTATTGTGATCACTCGGGGATCAAGAGTGAAGGGGCGGGGTTCCCGCGCAGACACGCCGCCGCGATCGCGGCCAGGGTCGCCCTGCCCCCGAGACAGGTGGCTGCGGACACCCCCTGGCCGCAGGCCACGGCCGTAACGGCACGGGGCTATCAGGCCTTGAGCAGGCTGGCCCGTCCGCCGAACCAGCGGGCGGTGATGGCATCGGCCACCTGCGGGGCATCGCGCAAAATCTCTTCGGCCAGGCCGCGGGCGATGTCCACCAGCACTGCATCCTCCTCCAGGTCGGCATAGCGCAGCAGGGGCACACCACTCTGGCGGGCACCGATGAACTCCCCAGGGCCCCGGATGCGCAAGTCCTCGCGGGCAATCACGAAACCGTCAGTGTGCTCATAGATGGCCTTCAGGCGCTCACGGCCGGTCTGGGACAGGGGTTGGGCGAACAACAGGATGCACACGGACTCATGCACCCCCCGGCCCACCCGGCCACGCAACTGATGGAGCTGGGCCAGACCGAAGCGCTCCGCGTGCTCGATGACCATCAGGCTGGCATTGGGCACATCCACGCCCACCTCGATCACCGTCGTGGCCACCAGCACCTGCACCTCGTTGCCGATAAAGGCTGCCATCGTCGCCGATTTCTCGTCATTCTTGAGACGTCCATGCACCAGCCCCACCCGGAGTTCCGGCAGTGCCGCAGAAAGCATCTCGTAGCACTCCTCGGCGGTCTTGAGCTGGAGCGCCTCCGACTCCTCGATCAGCGGACACACCCAATAGGCCTGACGCCCCTCCAGACAGGCCTGGCGGACCCTCAGGATCACCTCGTCGCGGCGCTCGTCCTTGATGAGTTTGGTAACGATGGGGGTCCGCCCGGGCGGCAGCTCATCCAGGACCGACACGTCCAGGTCGGCGTAATAACTCATGGCGAGGGTCCGCGGAATGGGCGTGGCAGACATCATCAGCATGTGGGGCGACTCCCCGGCCTGGCCCTTCTCGCGCAGCGCCAGACGCTGGCGGACCCCGAAGCGGTGCTGCTCGTCCACCACGGCCAGGGCCAGCAGTGGCAGGGAAACCGGGTCCTCGATCAAGGCATGGGTGCCCACCGCCAGCAGGATTTCAGCGCTGGCCAGGCGGGCAAGGGTGGCTTCCCGCTCCTTCTTGCGGCGGCTGCCTGACAGCCAGGCCACCTCGAGACCCAGAGGCGCCAGCCAGGCGGCGAGCTTGCGGTAATGCTGTTCGGCGAGGATCTCGGTGGGCGCCATCAGTACCGCCTGGCGACCGTTTTCAGCGGCCTGGAGCATGGCCAGGGCGGCCACGCAGGTCTTGCCGCTGCCCACATCCCCCTGCAGCAGGCGCTGCATGGGATGGGCCGAGGCCAGATCCCGGGCAATCTCCCCGAACGTCCGGGCCTGGGCGCCGGTCAGGGCAAACGGCAGCTGGCCGAGCAGGGCCCGGGTGAGGGTGTCATGCGGTGGCAGACTGGGCGCGTTCTTGGCCCGGCGGGCCGCATAGGCCCGGCGCAGGGAAATCTGCTGGGCCAGGAGCTCATCCAGCTTGATGCGCTGCCAGGCCGGATGGCCCCGGTCTTCGATGTCGGCGATGGCCATGGAGGGCGGCGGAGCATGAAGGGTGCGCAGGGCATCAGGCAGGGAAGGCAGGTGAAGGCGCTGGCGGAGCCCGTCCGGCAGCTCGTCGCGGAGGCCGTTGTGACGCAGGGCTCCCGTCACCAGCTTGCGCAGGGCCGACTGGGCGAGGCCCGCCGTGGTCGGATAGACCGGGGTGAGGCTCTCGGGCAGAGGCGCCCCGGGCTCCACCCCCCGCACCCGCGGATGGATCATCTCGAGGCCGAAAAAGCCCGGCCGCAGCTCACCGAACACCCGCAGGCATGCACCTGCGGCCATCTGCTTCTGCTGCGCGGCATAAAAATGCACAAAGCGCAGGGTGACCTCGCCGCTGGCATCCCTCGCCCGCACCACCAGCTGGCGCCGCCCACCCAGGGTGATCTCGGAGGACAGCACCTCCACCTCACACTGGACGGCCACGCCGGGACGGGCATCCGCCAGCGGGGTCAGGCGGGTCTCGTCCTCGTAGCGCAGGGGAAGGTGCAGGATCAGGTCCGAGGGGCCGAAGACATCGATCTTCGCCAGCCGCTCCGCCAGCTGCGGCCCGACCCCGGGCCACCCTTTCAAGGCAGGCCGGGACCCAGTCCGGCCCTCACCCTTCGGCCGGCGCGCAGGCCCGGCCGGCAGCTCGGCGGGAACGAGGTCAGCAAGCGGCTCGGCGGACATGACGGGAATGCACGGGTCAGCCGATCACCAGCACCGCATCCGCTTCCACCTGGGCACCCCGGGGCAGCTCCTTCACACCCACCGCAGCACGCGCCGGGTAAGGCTCGGTGAAGTAGCGGGCCATGATCTCGTTGACCTGGGCAAAATTGGCCAGGTCAGTCAGGTAGATGTTGAGCTTGACCACATCCGCGAGACGGCCTCCGGCCGCTTCGGCCACCGCCTTCAGGTTTTCGAAGACGCGCACGGTCTGGGCCTCGAAGCCTTCCACCAGCAGCATCGAGGCCGGGTCGAGGCCGATCTGGCCAGACAGGTAGACGGTGTTGCCGGCCTTCACGGCCTGGGAATAAGTGCCGATGGCCGCAGGGGCATTCGGGGTGGCGATGATCTCTTTGGTCATTGATGGGCTCCGGAGCAAGGTGGACCGCCGTGGCGGCAGGAAATTGGCAAAGGGGGGAGTTTACCCTGCTCCTGCAGCCTGCACGGCAATGGCAAGATGCGGGTTTGGCCTGCTTGAACCGGAAGATCCCATGCCTGCCCTGCCCCCATCCCTTGTCCAGCAGCTCTCAGAACGCTTCGGGAAGCGCTTCTCCACCGCCGGATCCGTCCGCGCCCATCATGGCCACGACGAATCCCATTTCCCCGACGCCCTTCCCGATGGGGTCGTGTGGCCCCACTCCACCGCCGAGGTGGTCGAGATCGTGAACCTGTGCCGGGCGCATCGGGTACCGCTGATTCCGTTCGGCGTGGGCAGCTCCCTGGAAGGACACATCCTGGCCACCCAGGGGGGCATCAGCCTCGACATGTCCGAAATGAACCAGGTCCTCGCCATCCATGGGGAAGACATGGACGCAGTGGTCCAGCCAGGGGTCACCCGCAAGGCCCTCAACGCGGCGCTGCACGGCACCGGGCTGTTCTTCCCGATCGACCCGGGAGCGGACGCATCCCTCGGCGGCATGACCGCCACCCGCGCCTCGGGCACCAATGCAGTCCGCTACGGCACCATGCGCGAAAACGTGATGGCCCTGGAAGTGGTCCTGGCCGACGGCCGGGTGATCCGTACCGGCGGCCGCTCCCGCAAGTCATCCGCCGGCTACGACCTGACCCGGCTCTTCGTCGGCTCCGAGGGCACCCTCGGCGTGCTCACCGAGGTCACCGTCCGCCTGCATCCGCTGCCGGAAGCCATCTCCGGCGCCACCTGCGCCTTCCCGGACGTGGGCAGCGCGGTGCAGACGGTGATCCAGACCATCCAGCTGGGCATCCCGGTGGCCCGCATCGAGCTCCTCGACACCCTCACCGTGCAGGCGGTCAACCGTTACAGCAAGACGGCCCTACGGGAGTCGCCGATGCTGTTCTTCGAATTTCATGGATCTCCCGGCAGTGTCGAGGAACAGGCCTGTACCGTGCAGGACATCGCCCGGGACAACGGCGGCCAGGACTTCGAATGGGCCACCCGCCCCGAAGAGCGTACCCGCCTGTGGCAGGCCCGCCACGACGTGCTCTACGCCAGCCTGGCCTTGCAACCGGGCAGCCGTGGCGTCACCACCGATGTCTGCGTGCCGATCTCACGCCTCGCCGAGGCGATCGCCAGCACTCAGGCGGCCATCGCCGAGAGTGGCCTCCTGGCCCCCATCGTCGGCCACGTGGGCGATGGCAATTTCCATGTGGTGATCCTGACCACACCCGACGATCCGGATCAGGTCCGCCGGGCCGAGGCACTCGGCAGGCGCATTGTCGAGTGCGCCCTGGCCCTGGACGGCACCTGCACCGGCGAGCATGGAATCGGCATCGGCAAGCAGGACTTCCTGCGCGCCGAACATGGCGAAGCGGTGACGGTGATGGCCAGCCTCAAGGCCGCCCTGGACCCGCTGAACCTCCTCAACCCCGGCAAGGTGCTGGCGCCGGCGCTGAAAGCACAGCCGACCAGGTGATACCCACACGCCGGCTGCAACATTTCCAGAGCAATCCACTTGCATTAAAAAAACAACACCTGACGAGCAGAGGTCAGATACGTCAGCGGACTGCGCTAAAATCTGTCTGACATTGCATGTGCAATGCTCGAAAACAGAAAGAAAAAAGAGGACCCAGTCATGAAGAAAATCATTCTTGCCGCGCTCGTTTCCGTCCCCTTCACCGCTTTCGCTGCGGCCAACAACGTGGGCTCCTGCGGCCTCGGCTCCAAGGTCTTCGAAGGCCAGCGCGGCGTCGCCCCGCAGGTCCTGGCTGCCACCACCAACGGCACCTTCGGCAACCAGACCTTCGGCATCACCTCCGGCACCCTGGGCTGTACCCAGGACGGCGTGGTCAGCTCCAGCTGGAAGACCGCCATGTTCATCGACGGCAACAAGTCCCAGCTGGCCCGTGACGCCGCCTCCGGCCAGGGCGAAACCCTGGATGCGCTGGCCGCGCTGCTGAAGGTCGATGCTGCCGACAAGGCCGCCTTCGTCAGCCTCACCAAGGCCCGCCACTCCGAGATCTTCGCTTCGGTTGAATCCGCCGAGAGCATCGCCACCCGCCTGAAGGCCGCCCTGCAGTCCGACGCCCGCCTCGCCAAATACGCTGAAGCCGTCTGATTACCGCAGCACCGCGGGTCCTGGTCAGCCAACGGCCCGCAGCACACCCCAGCCCTGTGCCCGCACAGGGCTTTTTAACGCCCGCAGCACACCTTCATCCCATGCGCACACTGCTCGCCCTCGGCGCCGTCCTGAGTCTGGCCGCAGCCGCCCTGCCGGCCCGGGCCGACGGCCCCGGCGACCTCCAGGCCCAGGCCCGCAGCCTGCATCTCGCTGACGACCCTGGCTGGGCCGACCTGCTCCAGTACGAACCCCACCCGCTCACCCGCCGGCTGCGCAGCCTGGCCGACGACCCGGGTTTCTTCAACGCCCCGGACGGTGCCAGGAACCCGGCCGCCGAGCTCGACGCGACCCTCGCCCGGCTGTTTGAGCCGGCCCGCCCGGACGATCCCGACAGCCACCCCCAGTGTCGCTTTCCGGCACGCCTGCACTGGCTGCGGGCGCGGCTCGGCATGAGCATCGACACCCTGCCGGCCCAGCCCTGCCCGCGCCTGGAGGCCTGGATGGCGGCGATCAACCCGGCCGGCGCCACCCTCGTCTTCCCGTCAGCCTACGTAAACAGCCCGGCCTCAATGTTCGGCCATACCCTGCTGCGCATCGACGCCGTCGGCCAGACCGAGGCTACCCGGCTGCTCGCCTACACCATCAACTACGCCGCCAAAGCCGACGCTACCGATGGCTTCAGCTTCGCCCTCAAGGGCCTCACCGGGCTTTACCCTGGCATGCTCTCCAGCTCGCCCTACTACGTGAAGGTGCGCGAATACAGCGACATGGAAAGCCGCGATGTGTGGGAATACGGCCTCAACCTCAGCACCGCCGAAACCCGCCAGTTGCTGCGCCACGCCTGGGAGATCGGCGCCACCCGCTTCGACTACTGGTTCTTCGACGAGAACTGTTCTTACATGATGCTGCGCCTGCTCGACGTGGCGCGGCCGGGCCTGCGCGTCTCGCAGCAGTTTTTCTGGACGGCGATCCCGGTGGATACCGTCAAGGGCGTGGTCGCCGCAGTGCCGGGGCTGGTCACCGACATCCACTTCCGCGCCTCGGCCGGCACCGAGCTCGCCCACCGCGCCGGCCGGCTGGCCCCCGGGCAGATGGAGGCCGCCATCGCGGTGGCCGACGGACGCGCCGCGCCGGAGAGCCTGGGCGACAGCCCGCTGGCCATCGAGCAGCTCGAGTTTGCCGACCGCCTGGTGTCCTTCCGTGGCCACGGCGGCAAGCTCGGGCAGGACGAAGCCCTCGCCCGCCTGAAGGGCATCCAGACCCGCCGCAGCACGCTTCCAGCCATGGACAGCGGCCCCGTCCCCATTCCGGCGCGCCCGGAAACCGGCCACGCCTCGGCCCGCGCCGGCCTCGCCGCAGGCAGCCTGGCGGGCGACGCAGCCGTGTTCCTCGAGCTCCGGCCGGCCTACCACGAGCTCCTTGACCCCGAACGCGGCTACGCCCGCGGCGCCCAGATCCGCTTCGGCGACCTGGCCGCCAGCCAGCGCGAAGGCCGGGGCTGGCAGCTCGACCGCTTCCTGCCCGTGGACATCGTCTCGGTAGCGCCGCGCCAGGCATGGACCCAGCCCCTGTCGTGGAAGGTGCGCTTCGGCTGGGAGCGCAGCCTGGGTGCCAGCCGCGCCATCGCTCCGATGCTCGCCGGAGGCCCTGGCGCGGCGTGGGAGTGGAAGCTCGGCGGGGAGCCGCTGCTGGCCTACGTGTTCCTCGAAAACCAGCTCCTCAGCCACCCCGCCCTGCAGAAGAGCTGGGCCATCGGGAGCGGCCCGCTGGCCGGCGTGCTGCACGACCTGGGCAAGCACAGCCGGGTGCAGGTCGAAGCTGGCCGCCAGTGGTACATCGACCAGCGTCTGCAACGCAGCAGCTTCCGCGCCCGCCTGCGCACGCGCCTTGACCCGCACAGCAACCTGGTGGCCGGCTACGAATGGACACAACTCGAGCTGCCCGGGACGCACCACAGGGAGCGCAGCCTCCAGGTGGGCTGGCAACTCTATTTCTGAACACTGGAACCCGCGCGCTGCTGTCGCCTCAAAGAGGAGTCAGACAGTGTCGCGCGGGGTACCCGCACAGCCGGGTTGGCGCGCGAATCGTCCCACCGATTTTTGCGAGGACAAAACCATGGCCGAGCAGGATCCACGCCCTGTCCGCAGCGCATCCCTGGACGACAAATACACCACCGAGTCCGGCCGAACATATCTCACCGGCTACCAGGCCCTCGTCCGCCTGCTGATGATCCAGCGCAACCGCGACCGGGCCGCCGGGCTCGAGACCGCCGGCTTTGTCTCCGGCTACAGGGGTTCCCCCCTGGGCGGGCTCGATCTGAGCCTGTGGAAGGCCCGGGACCACCTCGCCCGCCACGACATCGTCTTCCAGCCCGGCATCAACGAGGACATGGCGGCCACCGCCGTGTGGGGCAGCCAGCAGGTAAGCCTGTCGCCCAAGGCCCGGGTCCAGGGCGTGTTCGGCATGTGGTACGGCAAGGGCCCGGGGGTGGACCGCTGTGGCGACGTGTTCCGCCACGCCAATGCCGCCGGCAGCGCGCAATACGGCGGGGTGCTGGTGATCGCCGGCGACGACCACGCGGCCAAATCGTCCACCCTGCCCCACCAGACCGACCACTTCTTCAAGTCGATGATGATGCCGGTGCTGGCCCCGGCTGGTGTGCAGGACTATCTCGACTTCGGCGTGCATGGCTGGGCCCTGTCCCGTTATTCGGGCTGCTGGGTGGCCTTCAAGGCCCTCGCCGATACCGTCGAGACCTCCGCCTCGGTGGACGTGGACCCCCACCGGGTGAAGACGAAGATTCCTGAAGATTTCGCCTTGCCCGAAGGCGGCCTCAACATCCGCTGGCCCGACCCGCCCCTGGTGCAGGAAAAGCGCCTGCTCCACGCCAAACTCTACGCCGCCCTGGCCTACTGCCGGGCCAATGGCCTCAACCGGATCATCATCGACTCGCCCCAGCCGCGCCTGGGCATCATCACCGCCGGCAAGAGCTATCTGGATGTGCGCCAGGCCTTCGACGATCTGGGCATCGACGAGGCCCTGGCCGCCGAGATCGGCATCCGCCTGTACAAGGTGGGCATGGTGTGGCCGCTGGAGGCCGAGGGCGTGCGCCACTTTGCCGAGGGCCTGGACGAAATCCTGGTGATCGAGGAGAAGCGTCAGCTGATCGAATACCAGCTCAAGGAAGAGCTCTACAACTGGCGCGAAGACGTGCGCCCGCGGGTGGTGGGCAAGTTCGACGAGAAGGGCGAGTGGTCGCTCCTCACCACCCAGGGCCCCGACGGACGCGCCACCGTGGACCATGGGGAATGGCTGCTCCCCGCCGCCGGCGAGCTGACCCCGGCGATGATTGCCCGGGTCATCGCCGTGCGCATCGGGCGCTTTTTCACCTCCGAGCGCATCGAAACCCGGCTGGCCTTCCTGCAGGCCAAGGAGGCCACCCTCGGCCGCCGTGTCTTCGCCATCGACCGGGTGCCCACCTTCTGTCCCGGCTGCCCCCACAACACCTCCACGGTGGTGCCCGAGGGCAGCCGCGCCATGGCCGGCATCGGCTGTCACTACATGGCCACTTTCATGCCCGACCGCAAGACCGGCACCTTCACCCACATGGGGGGCGAGGGCGTCCCCTGGGTTGGTCAGGCGCCCTTCCTGAACGAGGAGCACATCTTTGCCAACCTGGGGGACGGCACCTACTTCCACTCGGGCCTGCTGGCCATCCGCCAGGCGGTGGCGGTCTTCAACCGGCCCGGGGTGACAAGCGGCATCACCTACAAGATCCTCTACAACGACGCCGTGGCCATGACCGGGGGGCAGCCGGTAGACGGGGAACTGAGTGTGCCCAGGCTGCTGCGCCAGCTGCAGGGCGAAGGCGTGAACACCATCGTGCTGGTCACCGACGGCACCGACCGCCCCTGGCATGTGGCCGACATCCCCCACGGTATCCCCATCCGCCACCGGGACGAGCTGGAGGTGATCCAGCGGGAACTGCGCAGCACCGCCGGCGTGTCGGCCCTGGTTTTCGACCAGACCTGCGCTGCCGAAAAGCGCCGCCGCAGGAAGCGCGGCACCTACCCCGACCCGCAGACCCGCGTCTTCATCAACGAGGCAGTCTGCGAAGGCTGCGGCGATTGCGGGCGGGAATCCAACTGCATGGCCATCCTGCCCGTGGAGAGCGAGTTCGGGCGCAAGCGCCAGATCGACCAGTCGGCCTGCAACAAGGATTTCTCGTGCATGAACGGCTTCTGCCCCAGCTTCGTCACCGTTGAAGGTGGCCGGCTGCGCAAGGGCCGTGGCCTGCAGGGCGATGACAACCGCTTCGCCCCCCTGCCCGCCCCCAGCCTGCCCTCCGCCCGCGAGCCCTGGGGTATCCTGGTCACGGGTGTCGGTGGCACCGGCGTGGTCACCATCGGCGCCCTGATCGGCATGGCGGCACATCTGGATGGCAAGGGCGTCACCGTGCTGGACATGACCGGTCTGGCCCAGAAGGGCGGTTCGGTGTTCAGCCACGTGCGCATTGCCGAGCGCCCCGAAGACCTCCACGCCGTGCGTATCGCCACCGGCGAAGCCAACGTGGTGATCGGCGGCGACCTGGTGGTCACCGCCAGCGTGGACGCCCTGGCCAAGATGGCCACCGGCCGCACCCGCGGCGTGGTGAACTGTGCCGAGACGCCCACCTCCGAATTCACCCGCAACCCGGACTGGCAGTTTCCGCAGGAAAAGATGCAGGCAGCCATCGTCGAGGCGGTCGGCCAGGGAGCCTGCGACTTCCTGGATGCCCGGTGGCTGGCCACCCGGCTGATGGGCGACGCGATCGCCACCAACCTGTTCCTGCTGGGCTACGCCTGGCAGAAGGGCTGGGTACCGGTCAGCGAGGACAGCCTGCTGAAGGCCATCGAGCTCAACGGTGCTGCCATCGAGATGAACCGCAAGGCCTTCACCTGGGGCCGCCGGGCCGCCATGGACCTGCGCGCCGTGGAGCGGGAGGTCCGCCCTGCGCCGGTCATCCCGATCCGGCCGGAAACCCTTGAGGACCGGATAGCCCGCCGGGCAGCCCTCCTCACCGACTACCAGGACGTGGCCTACGCCCGTCGCTACACCGACCTGATCGCCCGGGTGCGGGCCGCAGAAGCCCCCCTGGGCAGCGACACGCTCACCGAGGCAGTGCTCCGCAATCACTTCAAGCTGCTGGCCTACAAGGACGAGTACGAGGTGGCCCGGCTCTACAGCGCCCCCACCTTCCGGGACGCCCTGGCCGCCACCTTCGAAGGAGACTTCACCCTCCACTTCCACCTGGCACCCACCTTCCTGGCCCGGCCCGACTCAGCCTCCGGACGCATCCGCAAGCTCGCCTTCGGCCCCTGGATGCTCACCGCCTTCAAGTGGCTGGCGCGCCTGAAAGGCCTGCGCGGGACGCCCTTCGATCCCTTCGGCTACCACCCGGAACGCCGCGCCGAGCGGGCCCTGCTCGCCCAGTACGAAGCCGATCTCCTGGGTATCCTGCCGGACCTGACCACGGATCGACTCCCGCTGGCCATCGAGCTGGCGAACCTGCCGGAAGACATTCGGGGGTTCGGACACGTGAAAGGACAGGCCATCACCCGCGCCGAGCAGAAACGTCAATCCCTGCTGACCCGCTGGCACGCCCGCCTCACTGGCGCCAGTCAGGCCGCATGAACCGAACTGTACGGAACAACGGGCCACGGAAATATCCAGCCACCCCGTGGCCTGGTTGACTGGCCCCGCACGCCCAAAGGCGTCATCATCCGGCCTGACGTCCTTTTCAAAAACGGTCCCGGAACGCTCCGATGAAATCCCTCTCCCTCCTGCTCACCACGCTGCTGCTGTCCACTCCGCTGATGGCTTCGCCGCCGAGTCCCGAGTCCGTGCACCAACTGCTGACCCTGAGTGGCGTGGAGCGTGCGCCTGCCAACGCCCAGCAGGGGCTAGAGACGGTGCTCCGCAACTCCCTCAACCAGGCCCTCCAGGGCAAGACCCTGACGCCCAAGGGGCAGCAGATCATCGACAAATTCAATGCGGACAGTCTCAAGACCATCCGGAGCGAGATCAGCTGGGCAAAACTCAAGGACGGCTACGTCAAGGCGTATACGGAGACCTTCACCCAGGAAGAAGTGAATGGCCTGATCGGCTTCTACAAGAGCCCGACCGGCCAGGCGCTGCTGACCAAGATGCCCCAGATCGCCCAGAAGACCAACCAGCTCAACCAGCAGAGGCTCGGACCCATGGTCGAGCAGCTGAAGAACGGGCTGCAGAAGGCGATCCAGGACGCCCAGGCAGCCAAGTAACGGGTGTCCTGTCGCCCATGGCCCCCGCACTCAAGGCCCTCGTCGCCCAGGTGACGGGCTGGCTGGTGACCTTCGGACTGGCACGCAGTGGCCTGCTGCCCGCCGGGCTGCTTGCCATTGTCTTAACGCAGGCCCTGACAGCGGCGGCAACCGCGACCGCCCTGGGGAGCGCCCCCTGGTGGCGCTGGATTCACCTGGGCTTCACCCCCCTGGTGATCGGGGCACTCCAGCTGGAGATCGCCCCGGGATGGTATCTGGCGGGCTTCACGGGCCTGGTGCTGGTTTACTGGAGCAGTTTCCGGACTCAGGTTCCCCTGTTCCTGTCCAGCCGGGCGACCGCTGCGGCGGTCGCCGGACTCCTGCCACGAGGACGCCCTGGGCACCTGCTCGATCTGGGCAGCGGTACCGGCGCCCTGCTCCGTCCCCTGGCCCGGTTACGCCCCGATCTGCGCCTGGAAGGGGTGGAGTCCGCGCCGGCACCCTATGCCCTCTCCCGCTGGCTGTCCCGCAAGTCACCCACCATCGCCCTGGCCCGGGGGGATTTTTTCCAGATACCCTGGTCAGATTACGACCTGGTCTATGCCTTCCTGTCACCGGCACCCATGGCCCAGGTCTGGGAGAAGGCCTGCGCAGAGATGCGCCCGGGAGCACTCCTGGTCAGCAACAGCTTTCCCGTCCCCGGAGTGGAGCCGGAACGGGTAATCGAGGTGGACGATCCGCGCAGGACCCGGCTTTACTGCTACATCCCTGCCGGAACGGAATGGCACAAAGGACGAATAGGGGTACCATAAGCCCCCACTTCAAAAGACTTTTTCCGGGAGATCCGCCGATAATGGCGTCATCCCATCGTGTGTTCAGCAAGAGGCGCATACCATGTCCCGGATCATCTGCATCATCGGCAACAAGGGCGGTACCGGCAAGACCACCCTGTCCCACATGCTCTGCCAGGGTTTCGGCCTGCTGGGGCAACGTTCCGCCTGCGTGCTGACCGACACCCAGCGGGAACCCCTGTCGCCGGACGGACGCCGCTATGTGACAGCCGATGGTCGTACGCCGGAAGCCCTGCACAAGGTGGTGGGCAAGCTGCGCACCATGAATGGCTGGATCGGAGTGATCGACGGCGGTGGCAACCGGGCCGAAATGGATCGTATCCTGGACGAACTCGCGGACATCGTGCTGCTGCCCTTCCGGGAATCCCACGAGGACATGCGTACGGTCCTCAAGGATCTCGAAGCCTTCCCCCACGCCTATGCACTGCCCTCCCAATGGCCCACGAACGCCTGGGCCAGGGATGCCGCCGACCGCAACGTGATGACCCTGCTGGGCGTGCACAAGCACCGCCTGCTGCATCCCGTCGCCAACCTGTCTGCGACCAAGCTGCTACTCCAGAAAAATATCCCGGACGGACTTCCCTCCAATCTGGGCAACGCCTGCCGGGCCCTGGCACGTCAGGTGCTGGAAGTGCTGGAAATCGACGAGAGTGTTCCCGAACCAGATCGGGAAACCCAGCAGGACACGCACGCCACTCCTGGCGCCACCCTCCTGCCGGAAGGTTACGCCAGCACGGCACGCCACTGACCTCCCGCGGGCAGGATGCGCCCCGGGAGCCTCCGGGGGCCCATTTACTTGACCCATGCGGTTGTTCCGCCCGGGTCCGTCGGGCAGAATGCGCCGACTTTTGAATTTCCCGGCCCTGCTTACCGATGCTCCGTGCCCACGGACTTGCCTGTGATCGCGGTGACCGCCGCCTCTTTTCCGGAGTGGACCTGAGAGTTCAACCTGGGGAATGGCTGCAGGTGGAAGGTGCCAACGGCGCTGGCAAGACCAGCCTACTGCGGATCCTGGCGGGTCTGTCCCCAGCGGCAGAAGGCCGGATCGAATGGAACGAGAGCGCGGTCTGCGACGCCCGTGACGAATACCACGCCCGCCTGCTCTACCTGGGCCATGGCCCCGCCATCAAGGATGATCTGTCCGGCCTGGAAAACCTGCAGGCCAGCGCTGCCATCGCCGGTCACCCCCTGGAAGAAGGCACAGCCCTCGCCGCACTGCGGCGGATCGGTTTGAGAGGTCGGGAAGAGCTGCCCACCCGGGTACTCTCCCAAGGCCAGAAGCGTCGGGTTGCCCTGGCCCGCCTGCTGTGCAGCCAGGCCCGCCTGTGGATCCTTGACGAACCTTTCGTGGCCCTCGACGTGGCCGCAGTGGACCAGCTGTGCGGAATCCTCGACGAACACCTGAGCAGGGGCGGCCTGCTGATCTTCACCAGCCACCAGCCGGTACGCCTGGCCGGCCAGGGCGGCTGCCTGAGGCTGGGCCAATGAATGCTTTCGGCAGCGTGCTCCGCCGCGACCTGCTCCTGGCCACCCGGCGCAAGAGCGAGGTGCTCACGGCCCTCTTCTTCTTCATGATCGTGGTCAGCCTGTTTCCCCTGGGCATCGGGCCGGAAAGCGCCATCCTGCGCCGCATCGCCCCCGGAGTCCTGTGGGTGGCAGCCCTGCTGGCGGCCATGCTGTCCCTCAACCGGCTGTTTGCCGGGGACTACCAGGATGGAACTCTGGAACAGCTGGCCCTGTCTCCCACTCCGTTGGCGTTGCTGGTGGGCGGGAAGATACTGGCCCACTGGCTGACCTCGGGTCTGCCCCTGGTGGTGCTGGCACCGGTGCTGGGCCTGCAGTTCGACCTGCCGGCCGAAGCACTCGGGGTGATGATGCTCTCGCTGCTGCTGGGTACGCCGCTGCTGTCACTGATCGGCGCCATCGGCGCGGCCCTCACCCTCGGCGTGCGGGGCGGGGGAGTGCTGCTGTCCCTGCTGGTGCTACCCCTCTATATTCCGACCCTGATCTTCGGTGCCGGTGCGGTGGAGGCCTACACCGCCGGCCTGGGTGCGGGCGCCAATCTGTCCCTGCTGGGGGCCCTGCTGGCCCTGGCTGTGTTTTTTGCTCCCTGGGCGGCCACCGCTGCCCTCCGCATCGCCCTGGAATGAGCTTCGTCCCATGACGCCTTCGTCGATCAACTGGTTCAAATTTGCTGCCCCTGCCCGCTTTTATCCCCTGGCCGGGCGCCTGTGGCCCTGGTTTGCTGCCATCGGCACGTTGCTGGGGCTTGTCGGGCTGTGGATCAGCTTCTTCGTCGCCCCCACCGATTTCCAGCAAGGGGAGGGCTACCGGATCATCTTCATCCACGTGCCGGCATCGTGGATGTCCATGTTCATCTACTGCGTGATGGCCTTCTACGCCCTGCTGGGGGTCACCTTCAACACCCGCCTGGCAGGCATGATGAGTTCGGCACTGGCCCCCACCGGCGCCCTGTTCGCCTTCCTGTCCCTATGGACCGGCGCCCTGTGGGGCAAGCCCATGTGGGGTACCTGGTGGGTATGGGATGCCCGCCTCACCTCCGAGCTGATCCTGTTTTTCCTCTATGTCGGCTACATCGCCCTCACGGCCGCCATCGACGACCCCCGCCGGGCCGACAAGGCCGGCTTCATCGTATCCCTGGTCGGCGTGGTGAACGTGCCAGTCATCTACTTCTCGGTGAAGTGGTGGAACACCCTCCACCAGGGCGCCTCCGTCTCCCTGACCAAGGCGCCCTCAATGGCCACCACCATGCTCCTGGGCATGCTGATCATGGCCCTGGCGTTCTGGGCTTACACCATCGCGATGGCCCTTTACCGGGTGCGGGCCATCATCCTGGAACGGGAACGAAACGCCACCTGGGTGGCCGAACTGCCGGAGATGAAATCATGAACTGGGGCAGCACCAGCGACTTCCTGGCGATGGGTGGCTACGGCCTCTATGTGTGGGGCAGCTTCGGTGTGACCGCTGCCGCCCTGCTGGTCGAAGTGATCCTCGTCCGCCAACGCCTCAGAAACACCCGCCGCGCCCTGCGCCGGGAAATTTCCGCCAACCGGAACAGCCAGGACTGAAACCATGAAAGCCCGCCAGAAACGTTTCGCCATCGTGATCGGCGGCCTTGCCGCCCTCGGCATTGCCGCTGCACTGATCCTCAATGCCTTCCAGAGCAATCTGGTGTTCTTCTTCACTCCGACCCAGGTAGCCGCCGGGGAAGCGCCCAAGGGGCGGGCCTTCCGGGTCGGCGGACTGGTCAAGGAAGGCAGCCTGCAGCGCAACGACATCACCGCGCGCTTCATCGTCACGGATACGGCACAGGAGATCCAGGTGGCCTACACCGGCATCCTTCCTGATCTGTTCAGTGAAGGCAAGGGGGTGGTCGCCCAGGGCACCCTGAGCCCGGACGGACAGTTCACGGCCAGTGAAGTCCTTGCCAAACACGACGAGAACTACATGCCCCCGGAAGCCCAGGCCGCGGTAGACAAGGCTCATGAAGCCAGCCGCTCCCTGCAACAGTAACCCTGGTTTTTACCTGACAACGCCATGATCCCCGAACTCGGCAGTTTTGCCCTCGTCCTCGCCCTGCTGGTTGCCCTGATCCAGGGCACCCTACCGCTGATCGGTGCCCAGCGAGGCATTCCGGCCTGGATCGCCCTGGCCAGGCCCGCTGCCTCCGCCCTCTTCCTGCTCATCGCCATATCCTTCGGCTGCCTGACGGCCAGCTTCATACAGAACGATTTTTCGGTGGTTTACGTGGTCCAGCACAGCAATTCCCGGCTCCCCCTGGAATACCGCATTTCCGGGGTATGGGGCGGCCACGAAGGCTCGCTGCTGCTGTGGGTGCTGATGCTGTCCCTGTGGTCCCTGGCCGTGGCGGCCTTCTCCCGCAGCCTGCCGGACGACATGGTGGCACGGGTCCAGGGAGTGCTGGGTCTGGTCGCAACCGGCTTCATCCTGTTCATCCTGACCACCTCCAGCCCCTTCGTCCGTCTGCTCCCCGGCGCCGACGATGGACGCGACCTGAACCCCCTGCTCCAGGATCCTGGGCTGATTTTCCACCCACCCATGCTCTACATGGGCTACGTGGGCTTCTCGGTGGCCTTCGCCTTTGCCATCGCCGCCCTGCTGTCCGGCCGGCTGGATGCTGCCTGGGCCCGCTGGTCCCGGCCGTGGACCACGGCGGCCTGGGTGTTTCTGACCCTGGGTATCGGCCTCGGGTCCATCTGGGCCTACTACGAGCTGGGCTGGGGAGGGTGGTGGTTCTGGGACCCTGTGGAGAACGCCTCCTTCATGCCCTGGCTGGTCGGGACCGCGCTGATTCACTCCCTCGCCGTTACGGAAAAGCGTGGCAGCTTCAAGAACTGGACCGTGCTGCTGGCCATCGGCGCCTTTTCCCTGTCCCTGCTCGGCACCTTCCTGGTCCGCTCCGGGGTGCTCAGTTCGGTGCATGCCTTCGCCTCCGACCCCAAACGCGGGGTCTTCATCCTGATCTTCCTGGTGGTGGTGGTGGGCGCCTCCCTCGTCCTGTACGCCTGGCGGGCGCCCAGGGTCAGCCTGGGCGGGGCCTTCGCGCTGATGTCCCGGGAAACCTTCCTGCTCGTCAATAACGTGCTGCTGCTGTCGGCCACCGGCGCGGTGCTGCTGGGCACCTTGTACCCGCTGGTGATCGATGCCCTCAACCTGGGCAAGCTGTCTGTCGGCCCCCCCTATTTCAACGCGGTGTTCACCCCACTGATGGTGCCGGCGCTGTTCCTGATGGGGGTAGGACCGGTGGCGCGCTGGAAACACACCGACCTGGCCGACATCCTCCGCCCCCTGCGCCTGGCCTTTGCCGTGGCGGTGGCCCTGGGCGTCAGCGTGCCCTTCCTGTTCGGCGGCTGGTCCGGACCCGTAGCCCTGGGCATCGGTCTGGCCATCTGGATCGCTGGAGCTTCCGTCCTGCAGATCCTGGCGCGCGCCCGCCGCAGTCTGCCGCCACGGGCCTTCTGGGGCATGCACCTGGCACATATCGGGGTGGCCGTGTGCACCGTGGGTATCGTGATGGTCACCAACTACGAATCCGAACGGGACGTGCGCATGGCCCCTGGCGACACGGTCCAGACCGGCGGCTATCAGATCCGCTTCCTCGGCGTTGAAGCCGCCTCCGGGCCCAATTACAACGCAGCGCGGGGTAATCTGGAACTGATCCAGGACGGCCGGGTGCTGATGGCCCTCCACCCGGAAAAACGCAAGTACCTGTCTTCGGCCATGCCCATGACCGAAGCCTTCATCGACTCCGGCCTGACCCGGGATATTTACGTTTCCCTGGGAGATCCGCTGGACGGCAACGATGGCGCCTGGAGCGTGCGCGTCTATCACAAGCCTTTTGTCAGCTGGATCTGGGCCGGTGCGGTACTGATGGCCCTGGGAGGGCTGCTTGCCGCCACCGACCGTCGCTACCGCATCCAGTCCTCTTCTGCCCGGGTGGCCAAGACCGCCGTCCACGGAGCCTGAACAGTGAAACGCTTCCTGATTCCCCTGGGCCTGTTCCTGGTCCTCGTCATCTTCCTGGCCATCGGCCTCAACAAGGACCCCCACGAGGTTCCCTCGCCCCTGGTGGGCAAGCCGACACCGGACTTCCGCCTGGCCACCCTGGCTGAACCGGACAGGCAGTTTTCCCCCACAGACATGCGCGGCCAGGTCTGGCTGCTCAACGTGTGGGCCTCCTGGTGCGTCTCCTGCCGCGCCGAACACCCGCTGCTGGTCAGCTTTGCCAGACAGGGCGGGCTGCCCATCGTCGGCCTGAATTACAAGGAAGTACGCGGTGATGGCGGCCTGGATGCAAAGAAGCTGCCCCTGGAGGAGGAAACTGCCCTCGCCCGCCAGCGGGCCAACACCTGGCTCCGTCAGCACGGAGACCCCTACACCCTGTCGGTCATCGACCTGGATGGACGGGTGGGCATCGACTACGGAGTCTATGGCGTGCCGGAGACCTACCTGATCGACAAGAAAGGGATCATCCGCTTCAAGCAGATCGGCCCGATCACCCCCGAGGCCCTGGAGAAGAAGATCCTGCCTCTGGCCCGCCAGCTGGCAAGCGAATCCTGACATGAAGCGTACCCTCACCCAACTCGCGGCAGCCCTGCTTCTAGGCCCGCTGCTGCCCGTCGCCCCCGGTCACGCGGCCGAGGCCACACCCATGGCCGCCAACCCCCAGGTGGAAGCCCGCCTCATCGCCATTTCAGAAGAGCTGCGCTGCCTGGTCTGCCAGAACGAAAGCCTTGCGGGCTCCCGGGCCGAGCTGGCCGAAGACCTGCGCCGGGAGGTACGCCTGCAGATCGAGGAGGGCAAAAGCGACACCGCGATCAAGGACTACCTGGTGGCACGCTACGGCGACTTCGTGCTCTATCGCCCCCCCGTCAAACCGACCACCTGGCTGCTCTGGTATGGCCCCTTCGTGATCCTTGCCGGGGCTGTGCTCGGCCTGATCGCCTACCTGCGGCGGCGCGCACGCCAGTCGCAGCCTCCCGCCCTTTCCGCTACCGACCGAGCTGCTGCCGAAGCCCTGCTGGCCGATGACAGCGGGACGCCCTCCCGTCCCAAGGACGCACCATGACTGCCTTCTGGATTTCTGCCGGCCTCCTGACCCTGCTGGCCCTGACCATTGTCTGCTGGCCCCTGCTGCGCCGTCGCCAGGGCAGCGCCGCCTCCCGCCGGGCAATCAATGCTGCCATCTACCGGGATCAGCTCGCCGAGCTGGAACGGGACATGGCCAACGGCACCCTTTCCCCCGCAGACCACGCGACGGCCAGGGAGGAACTGGAGCGCCGCATCCTTGAAGACCTGGGGGAAGAAGCAGAGCCCATGACAACGCCTCCTGGACGACTCCCCCGCACCGCCCTGGGTCTCACGGTGAGCCTGCCGCTGGCAGCAGTGGCCCTGTACTTCGTGCTGGGCAATCCTCAGGCGCTGGATCCGGCCAGCCATCAGGTGGCCACCCAAAGTGCCGCCGAGGTGGAGCAGATGGTCGCCAACCTGGCGGAGCGTCTCAGGACCAACCCGGACAACCCGGAAGGCTGGGCGATGCTGGCCCGCAGCTACAAGGTAATGGGCCGTCTCGACGCAGCGGCTCAGGCCTTCGACAAGGCGGGCAGCTTTGTCGAATCCGATCCGGACCTGATGCTGGACGTGGCCGAGCTGTCGGCTGAAATGAACGAAGGCAGGGTTGAAGGCCGCGGGGCCGAACTCCTCAGAAAGGTACTCAAGGAACATCCGGACAGCCCGCAGGCCCTGGTACTGGCCGGCACGGACGCCTACTTCCGGAAGCAGTATCCCCAGGCGCTGGTCCACTGGGAAAAGGTCCTGGCCCAGCTGCCTCCCGACTCGGAGGAAGGACAGGCCCTGGCCGCAGGCGTCGCGAAGGTGCGCAGCCTGATGAGCCCCCAGGCCACAACGACAACGCCTGCAGCCCCCCTGGGCAGCAACGACAAGGTCACGCCCGACGCGGCATCGACCCTCAGTGGTCGGGTCAGCCTTGCGGCAGCCCTGAAGGACAAGGCCCGCCCCGAGGACACCGTGTTCATCTTCGCCCGTGCGGTGGAGGGCTCCCGGATGCCCCTGGCGGTGGTACGTGCCCGGGTGGCCGACCTGCCCAGGGACTTTGTCCTCGACGACAGCATGGCCATGACGCCCGACACGAAGCTGTCCTCGGTACCCGCTGTGATGATCGAAGCCCGGGTCTCCCGGTCAGGTGACGCCAAAGCCCAGCCAGGCGACCTGACTGGTGAAATTGGCCCAATCAGACCGGGTAGCAGCGGGGTCGCGATCCAGATCGAGCGGATCCTGCCCTGATCAGTGCGGCAGGAGGGGCTGACCGGCCTCCTCCTGCGGTGCCCCCGCATGGAAAAAGCGGATCGCATTGCGTCCCGCCGATTTGGCCCGGTACATGGCGATATCCGCCTGCTTGATCAATTCACCCCTGGCTTCATCCCGCCCCCGGAACAGACAGACGCCAATGCTGGCCGAACAGCGATGGGTGACCACCGCCCCACCGGTCGGCAGGCTCAGGCAGTAAGGCTCGGCCAGCACCTGGCGCAATTTCTCTGCCACCTGCCGGGCCTGGGCGCCAGCCTGAGCCTCGTTCGCGTCAAGGCCTTCGAGGATGACAACGAATTCATCCCCACCCAGGCGGGCAACCGTGTCCGTCTCCCGCATGCACGCAGTCAGGCGACGGGCCACCTCGACCAGGAGCTCGTCACCCATCACATGACCATGACTGTCGTTGAGCCCCTTGAAGCTGTCCAGATCCAGGAAGAGCACGGCCCCCAGATGCTGACTGCGGGCGCTCAGGCCCATGGCCTGATCCAGCCGGTCATGGAACAGACGCCGGTTGGGGAGCTGGGTCAAGGGATCGAAGAAGGCCAGCCGGTGAATCTGCTCCTCGGCTTTCTTGTGCTCGGTGATATCGGAGAAGGCCGCCACGTAATGGGTCAGACGCCCGGAAGGGTCGCGGACCTCTGAAATGGTTGCCCACTCCACAAACACCACCCCATCCTTGCGCCGGTTCCACAGCTCCCCCTGCCAGAAGCCGTCCCGGACAAGCCCCGTCCTCAACTCATCATAGAATTCGGCCGAATGATGGCCGGAGCGCAGCAAGGCCGGAGTCTGGCCAATCGCCTCACCGGGTGTGTAACCCGTCATCACGGTGAAGGCCTGGTTGACCCGCAAGATGCGCTCCCGCGCATCCGTGATGAAGATACCCTGCTGGGTTTCAAAGGTGGCGGCGGCAATGCGCAATTCGCTTTCAGTCTCCTTGGACTCGGTAATATCCATCGCAAAGCCATGCCAGCTTACTGAACCATCAGGATCCGCCTCGGGCAAGGCATCGATCCGGACCCACCGCAGCCCCCGCTGCGGGTGGTGGATACGGCACTCCACCCGCCAGGGGCCGAGACCTGCCGCCGCAGTGCGCTGGCTTTCCAGGTACAAGGGCACATCATCGGGGTGAACCAGCCTCAGCAGAAGACTGCTGTCGCCCATCAGATCCTCGGGTGCCAGGCCGGACAACTCCCGGACCGCGTCACTGACATAACTGAGCATTTGAACCCCGTCGGGAGCCACCCGGAACTGGAACACCACCCCGGGCACCTGGGCCACGATCGTCCGGAGACGCTGATTGAAACTGTGCTCCGCCGCCCGGGCTTCGCTCTCGACAATGGCATCCAGAAGCCCGTTGAAAGCGCCTGCCAGAGCGCCGATCTCGTCATCCCGACGCACGGGCAGATGCCGACGCGGCAGGGTACCGTCCTTCATGCCGGCAAGCAGGCGGGCCGCCTCCCCAAGGGGGGTCAGCTCCCGTCTCAACCACCACCAGGCGAGCCCTCCCGCCATCAGGGTCAGTCCGACGGCCGCCGCCAGCAAGCGCAACTGGAGGGCATCCAGAGGAGCAAATGCCTCCTCAGCCGGCAACACCGACTGCATCAACCACCCCGTGGAGGACACCCGCTTGCTGGAAGACAGCTCGACGACCCCCTGGGAGCTGAGGGCCAGACCCGAACCGTCGTACCCCTCGATATAACGGTCGTACACCGGATTGACTCCCTTTGGGGGACCCGGCTGCATTACCCGGCTTTTGTTGGTACCCGCAATGAAGATGCGCTGCACGGGGTCGGTAATCAGGTAACCGCCCCTGCGGCCAAAGGTATTGGCACCGATTTCATCAAGAAAATTAGGTTGTGCGAGATTCACAAGACCGATCAGGGTCCCCACGGTTTCGCCGCCCCGATCCCTCAGGGGCACGACCATCGGCACCAAGGGCTGGCCGGAGGTCCGGCCCAGCTGAGCCTGTCCAATGACGGCAACCCCTGTCTCGAGCACTTGCCGGATCACGGGGACATCCAGGTAATTGATGCCGTCCCAGCCGTGGTGTTCGGGAATACCCACCAGAGTCGTTCCTTTCTGGTCAGTGACCAGAACCCCCCAGTTGAAAAGGATCTGCAGCACCTTCTGGGCACGGATCTGCCGGCGCAGTTGCACAGGATCCGCCAGGATCTCTTCCGTCAAGTCCCCGGCCACCATCTCCAGGGCCTTCATACGCTCATTCACCGAACGATCGATCTCACCGGCCAGCAGGGACACCACCGAGAACTGCTGAGCCGACAGGGCCGTCTGTACCTCCTGGCGCAGGTGGTACCCCAGGCCCAGGGTAGTCAGCCAAAGGGCCAGCAGAACGCCCGTCAGGACCCCTGTGGCCACCCGCAGGCGCAGGGATCCCCGCCACAGGGAGCGGATGCTCCGCCAGCGGTCAACGGCCAAGGATTCAGTCCATGCGCTCATGGGGCTCGTGGGTGCCATCTTGCGGAGCAGCGTTCATTGAACATCATCGACTATGCCCGATATCCTGCAATGGAAGTGGCCAGATCACCGGCGGCCCTTGTCCCTGATCACATGCAAGCGACAGGGTAGCGCCGGTCGGGCACGTTTGTCCCTGCGCCTTCTCAACAATAGCCTTTGCGGCTTGCGGGAGGCATACTTTACAGCTGTCCGGAAAATGTTCATGACTGTCCGAAATTTGCTGCACCCCCTGCCTCCGCCAGGTCCCGAAGAACACATTGAAACGCTCCTGGCACGCCCCGGCCTGAAGGTGGAGCGCATCGTCTCCCATGGGCACGCCAGCCCGCCTGGATTCTGGTACGAACAGACGGACGACGAGTGGGTGATGCTGGTTCAGGGCTGCGCAGAACTGCTCTTCGAATGCGGGGAAAACCTGCCCCTCCGACCAGGGGACTGGCTGCAGATCCCCGCGGGACGTCGCCACCGGGTGGCCTCGACGGACCCCGACACGGTCTGGCTGACCATCCATGTCACGCCCGGAGACCCCACACGCTTTTCCCGATCTTTCTGACCCACTGGAGAAACGTCCATGCTCCTTCCCCCATGCGCAGTTTCGCCCTAGCCCTGGGCATCTGCCTGCTCCCTGTAGCACCTGCCGTGCAGGCCGAAGCCCCGGCCGTGGGCACTCAGGTCCCCGGCTTCTACCGCCTCTCCGTCGGAGATATCGAAGTCACTGCCCTGTACGACGGCTATCTCGACCTGAACAGCAAGATCCTGAAGAATGCCAGCCCTGCCGAGATCCAGCGCCTGCTGGCGCGCCAGTTCCTGGAGGGTGAGAAGGTCCAGACTGCGGTCAATGCCTTCCTGATCAACACCAGCGGCAAACTGGTCCTGGTGGACACGGGCGCGGCCAAAAGCTTCGGCCCCAGCCTGGGCTTCGTGATCGACAACCTCAAGGCCGCCGGCTACCAGCCTGAGCAAGTGGCTGTAGTGCTGCTGACCCATCTCCATGGCGATCACATCAACGGCCTGCTGACAGCAGAGGGCAAGCCAGCCTTCCCCAATGCCGAGATCCGCGTGTCCAAGGCAGACAGCGATTTCTGGCTGTCCGAAGCCGTCGCCGCACGGAAAGCCCTGTTTGCCCGTGCCGCCAAGGAAAAACTGGCCCTGGCCGGCATGCATCTGCCCTTCCCCGGCATCGGCCATGTACGGGCCGACGGCAAGGCCTACGCCTGGGTACCCGTGGAGTTCAGCCCGTTCCGCAAGGAGCAGTAAGCCCCTGGTCCTCAAAAAAACGGCGACCTGAAAGTCGCCGTTTTTTGAGGTTTGACGGGGAACTACAGGCCGGCATCTGCGCGCAGGGCGGCAGCCTTGTCGGTGTTTTCCCAGGTGAAGTCCACCTCGTCACGACCGAAGTGGCCGTAAGCCGCGGTGCGGGAAAAGATCGGGCGCAGCAGATCGAGGCTGGCGATGATGCCCTTCGGACGCAGATCGAAGTGCTCTTTCACCAGTTCGACGATTCTGTCGTCAGACACCTTGCCGGTCCCGAAGGTCTCGACCATCAGGGAAACCGGCCGGGCAACGCCGATGGCGTAAGCCACCTGCACTTCACATTTGTCGGCAAGGCCCGCAGCAACAATGTTCTTGGCCACGTAGCGGCCAGCGTAGGCCGCGGAACGGTCGACCTTGGAGGGATCCTTGCCCGAAAACGCGCCCCCCCCGTGGTGAGCCGCACCGCCGTAGGTATCGACGATGATCTTGCGCCCGGTCAGGCCACAATCGCCGGCCGGGCCACCAATGACGAAACGGCCGGTCGGGTTGATCAGAAAACGCGTGTTGGCAGTCAGCATCTCCTTGGGCAGCACCGGCTTGATGACTTCCTCGATCACCGCCTCGGTCAGGTCCGCATGGGAAATATCCGGGTGATGCTGGGTGGACACCACCACGGTGTCGATGGCCACCGGCTTGCCATCCACATACTTGACCGTCAGCTGGCTCTTGGCGTCCGGGCGCAGCCAGGGCAGGCGGCCATCCTTACGGACTTCAGCCTGGCGCTGCATGATGCGGTGAGCGTAGTAAATGGGGAAAGGCATCAGGCTGGGGGTTTCGTTGGTGGCGAAACCGAACATCAGGCCTTGATCGCCAGCCCCCTGGTCCAGATCAAGGCCTTCGCCCTCGTTCACCCCTTGAGCGATGTCGGCAGACTGGCGGTTGATGGCGGTGAGTACCGCGCAGCTCTTGTAGTCGAAGCCGATATCAGAATCGTCATAGCCGATCCGCTTGACGGTCTCCCGGGCGATGTCCATGTAGTTGATGTCGGCCTTGGTCGTGATCTCGCCGGAAATCACGACCAGCCCGGTGGATACCAGGGTCTCGCAGGCCACCCGGCCGCGGGGATCCTGCGCCAGAATGGCATCGAGAACGGCATCGGAGATCTGGTCGGCGACCTTGTCGGGATGGCCCTCGGAGACGGACTCAGAGGTAAACAGGAATTCACGGGCCATGCTGGAAATGCTCCTAAAACAAAAATCCCCGGAGTGTCGGCGTTGCCGGCTCTGGGGATTTTCGGGAGCGGCGACGCTTTAGCAGTATTTTTTTGGCCCGGCACACAGGTAATCTTGTGCACCACCTCCGCCCTGCAAGTTGTCGGATTAACTCGGCGGAATCACAATTATAGCCTTACTCACCCGGCCGTCAATGCGGCCCCTAACCAGCCCCTCCCTGATGGCGTCTTTGATCTTCAAGCTTCTCGCCGCCCTACCCTTCGGCTTGCTGCACTCCCTGGGGGGCCTGGCAGGCTGGCTCACCTATGCCCTCTCTCCCACCTATCGCAGACGTCTCCGGGCCAACCTGGAGCAGGCCTTGGGATCCACCGAGGCGGGCCGGGTCTGGCGCCGGGCCGTGAGCGAAACCGGCAGGCAGGCGCTCGAGATGCCGTGGCTGCTTCTGCGCCCTCAGAACGAGGTGGCCATGAAGGTGGTTCAGGTGAGCGGCTGGGAACACGTGGAAGCCGCACTCGCCCGCAAGGGCGGCATCCTGTTCATCACCCCCCACCTGGGATGTTTCGAGATCGCTGCCCAGTACTTCTCCCTGCATGGACCGATCACCGTCCTGTTCCGGCCTCCCAAGAAACCCGTCCTGCGTCCGGTGATCGAGGCCGGTCGCAACCGGGGGCACATCCACTCCGCCCCCGCCGACGTGGGAGGAGTCCGCCAGCTGGTCAAGGCCCTGCGGGCTGGCGAAGCCGTCGGCATGCTGCCGGATCAGGTCCCTGGCGCTGGTGAAGGGCTCTGGCTGCCGTTTTTTGGCCGGGCCGCCTACACCATGACCCTGGCAGCCCGGCTCTCCGAGATCAATGGCGTAACCACCCTGTTTGCCTTTGGCGAACGCCTGCCTGATGGCAAGGGCTTTCACCTGCGCATGAGCCCCCCTCGGGAGCCCCTGGACGGGAGCACCGAAACGCGCGCGGTCGCCATCAACCGGGAAATGGAAGCCCTGATCCGCAGCAACCCTGCCCAGTACCTGTGGGGCTACAACCGCTACAAGCGCCCCTCCGGCGCACCGCCTGCCCCCACCAATACCTGAAAAACCATGAGTCGAATCATCGTCGCCCTGCTGTGGCTGCTCCACTGGCTGCCCCTTTCCGTCCAGGCTCCCATCGGGCGTGGGCTAGGCCATCTGCTGTACTGGATCATCGCCCCACGCCGCCGGGTGGTGCATACCAATCTGCGCCTGTGCTTTCCCCAGCTCCCGGAAAACGAGCGCACACGACTGGCCAAGGAGCACTTCGCCCTCGCCGGACGCAGCCTGCTCGAGCGGGGCCTGTGCTGGTTCGCCCCCGAATCACGGATCCGCGCCCTGGTACGCGTGGAAGGAGAAGAAATGCTCCAGTCCCTTGTGGACGCCCGCCAGCCGGTCATCCTCCTGACCCCCCACTTCCTGGGTCTCGACCTGGGCGGCACCCGCCTGTCCACCCGCTTCGACTGCGTGAGCATCTACGCCCGCCAGCGGGACAAGGTCATCGACCGGTGGCTCTACCACGGGCGCAGCCGCTTCGGCAGCCAGCTGCTGCTCCAGCGGGGGGACAGCATCCGCGCATCGATCAAGGGACTGAAGGAGATCCGGCCCTTCTACTACCTGCCGGACATGGACAACGGAATCGAAGACTCCCTCTTCGTGCCCTTCTTCGGCATCCCGGCGGCCACCCTCTCGGCCCTGCCCCGGCTGGCCCGCCTCGGCGGTGCCGTGGTGGTGCCCTGCGTGACCCGGATGCTGCCTGGCGGCCAGGGCTATGTGGTGGAGCTGGGCGAGCCCTGGAAGGATTTTCCGGGTCCGAGTCTGGAAGAAGACGTACGCCGGATGAACGCCTTTCTGGAAGAACGCATCCGCACGATGCCGGCCCAGTATTACTGGGTGCACCGCCGCTTCAAGACCCGTCCGCCCGGAGAGGCGAAGATCTACTGAAACCAGTGGGCGGGGTGGCACTCCTGGCAACGCCCCGGGTCAGGCCGCCTCGTCCTTGTCCGCCAAACGGGCCAGAACCAGGGGAAACCCCGCCGTCCCCAGCAGGGCCACGCCTGAGACGATCAGCACCAGTTCCGCCCCCGATGCCTGCAGCAAGGGGTGGAATCCACTGCCGACGCCCGCCAGCAACCCCATGCCAAGGAGCAGGCAGGCCACCCCCGGCAGCCCCAGCGCCCAGACGCTCCAGGGAACGCGCCCCTCGGCCATGCTCACACCCGCTTGAAGACCAGATCCCACACCCCATGGCCCAGCTTGAGGCCCCGGTTCTCGAACTTGGTGAGGGGGCGGTAATCGGGCTTCGGCGCGTAGCCGTCGGCGGTGTTGGCCAGCAGGGGCTCGGCAGAGAGCACCTCCAGCATCTGCTGGGCGTACTCCTCCCAGTCGGTGGCACAGTGCAGGTAGCCGCCAGGCGCGAGGCGCGAGGCGATCAGCTTGACGAACGGCCCCTGGATCAGCCGACGCTTGTGATGACGCTTCTTGGGCCACGGATCGGGAAAATACACATGCACACCGGCCAGGGACCCCTCGGGAATCATGTCCCTCAGCACCTCCACCGCATCGTGCTGAACAATCCGCAGGTTGGTGATCCCCGCCTCATCGATCAGCTTGCACAGGCCGCCCACCCCCGGCGCATGCACCTCGATGCCCACAAAATCATCGCCCGGCCGGGCCTGGGCAATCTGCGCCGTGGCCTGGCCCATGCCGAAACCGATCTCGACGATCTGGGGCGCCCGACGCCCGAAGACCTGGCTCAGATCGACGGGCTCAGGACGGAAGGCAATCCCCACTCGGGGCATCATCTCATCCAGGAAACGATGCTGGGCATCGGACATGCGCCCCTGGCGCAGCACGAAGCTGCGGATGGACTGGGACGTCAGACGGCCAGCGGGCTGCTGTTCGTCAGCGGGCGGCAGGGTGTTCTCTTCGCTCATGGCGGCATCCAAAAATACAAAGCGGCCCACCCCCGGCGCGCCGCAAGAAACAAGGGCGAACGCATCCGCCCGACAAGGGCTCAGCTGCCGATCAGGCCCGTGGTGGGCGAACTCGGGCTGGCGGTATAGAACTTCCTGGGCATCCGTCCGGCCAGGTAGGCCTCGCGACCCGCCTCGACCCCCTTCTTCATGGCCCCGGCCATGCGCACCGGATCCCGGGCCAGGGCAATCGCCGTATTCATCAGCACCCCGTCACAGCCCAGCTCCATGGCGATGGCCGCATCGGAAGCCGTGCCCACCCCCGCATCCAGCAGCACCGGCACCTTCACCGCATCCCGCACCAGCTGGACGTTCCAGGGATTCAGGACGCCCATCCCCGAACCGATCAGGGAAGCCAGGGGCATCACCGCCACACAGCCGATGTCCTCCAGCATCTTCGCCTGGATGGGATCGTCGGAGCAGTACACCATCACCTCGAAGCCCTCCTTGACCAGCACCTCGGCCGCCTTGAGGGTTTCGGGCATGTTCGGAAAAAGGGTATGAGGATCGCCCAGCACTTCCAGCTTCACCAGGCGATGATCGTCCAGCAATTCCCGCGCCAGACGCAAGGTCCGCACCGCATCATCCGCGCTGTAACAACCCGCCGTATTGGGCAGGTAAGTGAACTCGGACGGCGGCAGGGCATCCAGCAGGCTAGGCGCCTTGGGATCCTGACCGATGTTGGTCCGGCGGATCGCCACCGTGACGATCTGCGCCCCGCTGGCCACGACGGCCTCCCGGGTCTCGCTGAAATCCTTGTACTTGCCGGTGCCCACCAGGAGCCGGGAAGAATACGCCTTGCCTGCAATCGTCAGCACATCGTCCATGGAAACGCCCGTCTGAAAAGAGGAATGAAGAAAAGAGGCCCGCAGCACCCGTCAGCCGCAGGGAGTGGTATCAGCCGCCCCCCACCGCCACCACGATCTCAAGCCGGTCCCCGTCTGCGAGTTCCGTGGCGCCATGCACGCCCTTGGGCACGATCTCGCCGTTGCGCTCCACGGCCAGGCGCTTGCCCGCAAGACCCATCTGGTCGAGCAGGCCCGCCACCGTGAGCGGCCTGGCCAAATTGCGGGACTCACCGTTGATGAACAGGGACAGGGAAACGGAGGAATGGGCTTGAGCAGACATGAAGCAGAGTTTACCACGCCCGCCGGTTGCCCTCCGCCTCCGGTCTGCGTACAATTACGGACTCCCGAGCGGGCGTCGTATAATGGTAATACCCTAGCTTCCCAAGCTAGAGCCGTGGGTTCGATTCCCATCGCCCGCTCCACATCGGATTCCGGCAGGTCGTTGATCTGCAAGCAAAAAGGCCAACCTCTCGGGGTTGGCTTTTTTGTTGTCTGGTCGATATCTGGTCGGAGGTGGGTTGGGCACGATCAAGCTTCATCTGGCTGGCAGGTTAAACTTGCGCCCCCAGCCGGAAGCCAGAAGCAGATCGATGAGCGCAAACCCCTTTCAGAACATCTCCAAGATCGAAGACAGCCTGTGGGAGGCTGCCGATCAACTGCGTGCCAACTCCAAGCTGACCAGCAGCGAATACTGCATGCCGGTGCTGGGCGTCATCTTCCTGCGCCACGCCTCCAACCGTTACGACGCTGCCCTGAAGGCTATCAAGGCCGACCAGGAGGCTGGCAAGATGCCACCCCGGGCGCTGGTCAAGGGCGACTTCATCAAGCGCCGGGCGCTGATGCTGCCCGCTACCGCCCATTACAACCACCTGCTGACACTGCCGGCCGGCACCGACCTCGGCGCCGCCCTGGTCGACGCCATGGACGCGATTGAGGCCGACTTCGAGCCCCTAGCGGGGCAGTTGCCAAAGGATTACGACCGCTTCGACAACGAACTGCTGGAAAACCTGCTCCGCAAGTTCGACTCCGAAGTGCTGCGCAGCGCGAGCGGCGACGTGTTCGGGCGCATCTACGAATACTTCCTGATGAAGTTTGCGATCCAGGGCGCCCAGGACAACGGTGAGTTCTTCACCCCGCCGTCGCTGGTGCAGACCCTCGTCAACGTCATCGAGCCCGATCATGGCGTGGTCTTCGATCCCGCCTGCGGCTCCGGCGGCATGTTCGTGCAGACCAGCCACTTCATCGAAGACGAAGGGCTGGAAACGATGAAGCGGGTCACCTTCTACGGACAGGAGAAAACCGCCACCACGATCCGCCTCGCCAAGATGAACCTCGCGGTGCATGGCCTCGAAGGCGACATCCAGGAGGCCAATTCCTTCTACGACGACAAGCACCGGCTGCCGGACGGCCGTGCCCTATGGGGCAACTGCGACTTCGTGATGGCCAACCCGCCCTTCAACGTGGACAAGGTGGACGCCACCAAGGTCAAGAACGACCGCCGCCTGCCTTTCGGCCTACCGGGCACCACCAACAAGGACAAGGAGGTCTCCAACGGCAACTATCTGTGGATCTCCTACTTCCACAGCTACCTGTCGGAAACAGGCCGTGCTGGCTTCGTGATGTCGTCACAGGCGAGCAGTGCCGGCCACGGTGAGAAGGAAGTCAGGCGCAAGCTGGTGGAGACCGGCGACGTGGACGTGATGATCGCGATCCGCTCCAACTTCTTCTACACCCGCACCGTCCCCTGCGAGCTGTGGCATTTCGACCGCGCCAAGCCGCCCGAGCGCAAGGACAAGGTGCTGATGCTCGACGCCCGGCACATCTACCGCAAGGTCACGCGCAAGATCTACGACTTCAGCCCCGAGCAGCAGGCCAGCCTCGCCGCCATCGTCTGGCTGTATCGCGGGCAGCGGGAGCGTTTCGTCGAACTGGTCCAGCAGCACATCAGCAGCGCGATCAACGCTGCCCATACCTGTTTTCTCGACGAAACCGGCGACAAATCCTGCGAGCCCCTGGCCGACTTCGTCTCCAGCTACACGGCGCTGCGCCAGCTCATGAAGCCCTTTCTAGACCAGTTGCCGGAGGGCACGCCCCACGATACTGCCCTGGGTGAATACGGTGCTATCGACAACCCAAGCGACCCGATCGAACTCTTTCGGGTCTTCACCAACGACATCGAGGGCCACTGGATACAAGGCTCCGAAGGCATGGCCGACGCCGTCGATGTGCATGACAACCTTTTGAAAGGCTTTGTCGACCACAGCCGCAGCCTGATTGCAGATCTGGACCACGCCTTCAAGATCACCAGCCGCACGATCGAACTGTGCGAGAAGGAGTTCGCCGCCAAGGACAGCCCCGACTGGAACAGCCGTGAGATCAACAAGGCCCGCAAGGCCGCGGATGCCGCCCGCCATGCGGCCGTGGAACGCCTCAAGCAGATCCGCTACTTCCAGCGCCACGCCGCCTGGCTGATCGAGCGCTTCCCCGATGCTGAACTGCGCGACGTGCCCGGCCTGTGCAAGCTCGTCAGCCGCGCCGACATCGAGGCCGCCGACTGGAGCCTCACCCCGGGCCGCTACGTCGGCGTCGCCCCGGCGGAAGTGGACGAGGACTTCGACTTCGAGCAGACCATGCGCGACCTTCACACCGAACTGGCCGACCTGAACCGGGAGGCGGCGGAGCTGGCGGCGCGGATTCAGGAGAACTTCGAGGGGCTGGGGGTATGAGTTGGCAATCCTGCCGTTTGGGTGACGTGCTGACACTTAAACGTGGCCACGATCTACCAGAGCACTCGCGTCAAGAGGGTGATGTGCCTGTAGTTTCATCGTCAGGCATTACCGGAACCCACAACGAGGCAAGAGCAACAGCACCGGGGGTAGTAACCGGTCGATATGGCACCATCGGCGAAGTGTTCTACCTCGAAAAAGATTACTGGCCTTTGAATACGGCGCTCTACGTGATCGACTTCAAAGGCAACGATCCTCGATTCGCCGCTTATTTCCTGAGAAATGTTCTCAAGGGATACCAGAGCGAGAAAGCAGCGGTACCCGGAGTGGATCGCAACGTCCTTCACGAGATCAGAGTTCTCGTGCCGGACTTACAGGCACAGCGTCGTATCGTTCAAATACTTGGCGCTTACGACGACCTGATCGAAAACAACCGCCGTCGAATGACCCTACTGGAAGAATCGGCGCGGCTGCTCTATCAGGAATGGTTCGTCCATCTGCGCTTTCCCGGCCATGAGCACGTGCGCATCACCGATGGTCTGCCGGAGGGTTGGGAAAAGGCCACCCTCGAATCGATTTGCGTCAGTGGTGACGGCATTCAAACCGGACCTTTTGGCAGCCAATTGCACCAGTCCGATTACGCCGATGAAGGGGTCCCGGTGGTCATGCCGAAGGATCTGGTCGGCTTCCGTATCGCCACATCTTCCATTGCGAGGATTCCCGAGGCCTTGGCCGATCAACTCTCGCGGCACCGGATGGCGGTTGGCGATACGGTCTATGGCAGGCGGGGCGACATTGGGCGTCGGGCCTTCATCGGTAAACGCCAAGAGGGCTGGTTCTGTGGGACGGGCTGTCTGAGATTGCGCCCTGACCCTGCAGCCATCAATCCGCTTTATTTTTTCGATACGCTCGGCACCCCTGAGACCTTGGGCATCATTGCAAACCGAGCAAAAGGCTCAACCATGCCCAATCTGAGCGCAGGTGCCTTGAAAACCGTGCCGATACCCGTTGCCCCTCGTGCCCTGCAGGATCACTACGCAGAACAGGTCGGGGACATTCGGGACATGATTGAAGTTCTGGATGAACAAAACCAGAAACTCCGCACCGCCCGCGACCTCCTGCTGCCGCGCCTGATGAGCGGCGAGATCAGCGTATGACTCGCGAAGACCAGCACACTGACTTCAAGTCCCTACGCATCATCACCGGCAAGTCGGCCGACTGGGACGAAGTCGCGAAGGACTGCGTGTGCTTCGCCAACGGCGCCGGCGGGCGGCTCCTGATCGGCATCGAGGATGATCAGTCCGAACCGCCACCTGACCAGAAGGTCGCGCCGGAACTGCTGGACCGCCTGCGCAAGCGCATCGGCGAGCTGACGGTGAATGTGCAGGTGCTGCCCAGCCTGCAACGGGCCGCCAATGGCGGCGAGTACATCGAGCTGGTCATCCACCGCTCGCCTGGCGTAGCCTCGACCAGCCAGGGGCGTTACTTCCTGCGGGTCGGCGACACCTGCAAGCCGGTGGTGGGCGACGACGTGCTGCGGCTGGCCAACGAACGGCCGGGGCGCCCGTGGGAGGCAATGGACAGCCCGGTTGCCCGCAGCGGTGCAGATTCGGACAAGCTTGCCGCCTTCACCCAGGCCATCCGGAGCTCCGACCGCGTAAAGAGCTCGGTCAAGGAAAAGACAGCCGATGAACTGCTGACCCATTACGGCCTGGCGCAAGAGACGACGCTCACCCGCCTCGGCGTTCTGCTGCTTGGTACGGCCGCCGATCGGCGCGCCCTCGGCACAGCACCACTGGTCCAGGCCATCAAGTACGACGAACATGGCCAGAAGATCAACAAGTGGGTATGGGACGACGGCACCCTGTCCCCGGTTGAACTGGTGGATGCGATCTGGCACGAGCTACCGGACTTTCGCGAAAGCTATGAGGTAGCCGAGGGCCTTTATCGTCGCCAGGTACCCGCCTACGACGAGAAGGTGGTGCGCGAGCTGTTGGTGAATGCGCTGGTTCATCGGCCCTACACCCAGCAAGGTGACATCTACCTCAACCTGTACCCGGAACGGCTGGAGGTGGTGAACCCCGGCCGGCTGCCGCTGGGAGTGACGCCGCGCAACATCTTGCACGCCAGCCGGCGTCGTAATGAGGGACTGGCGCGGGTGTTCCATGATCTCGGCCTGATGGAGCGCGAGGGCAGCGGCTTCGATCTGATCTACGACCGCCTGCTGTCCCAGGGCCGCCCGGCGCCGGTCCCTGAAGAGGGGCCGGACTGGGTGCGGGTGACGATCCAGCGCCGTATTGCCAAGCCCGAAGTCATGCGCCTGCTCACCGAGGCCGATGCACGTTTTCACCTCAGGCAACGGGAGCGGATCACGCTGGGCGTACTGGCGCAGACGGAAGGCATGACGGCGCGGGAGTTGAGCGCCGAACTGGAAACCGATAAAGCCGAAGATCTGACCCCATGGCTGGGCCGGCTGCAAACCTTCGGCCTGATTCGCACCAACGGCAAGACCTCAGGCATGCGCTACTTCGTGGCCCCGGAAAGCCTGCGGGAAGCCCGCCTCGACCTCCAGACGACACTAACCCGCATCGAGCCACACCGGCTGCGTGCGCTGATCGTGGAAGATCTGGGGCGCAACCCGGACTCTTCCAGCTCCGACATCAATCGCCGGATCGGCGTGGAAATCTCCGCCAAGACCGTCAAACGAGCACTGGACGAGCTGACCGAAGATGGGCGAGTATCCCATTCAGGTGAGCGCCGCTGGCGGCGCTACCGACTTTCCGAGCAGGAACTTAAAAGACACGAGGCCGGGTAGTTTCAAGAAACTTATCGCCCGCCTCACCCCGATCCGACATCAAGGCCTTGAAGGGCCTGGGTTTTCGTAAAGGACAGGCGGTGCGCTTGTCCTTTACGCGAAAGACGTTTGTCCGATAGAAGGCGGCGCATGGCCTACACCGACATCAACAGCGAAGACCGTCTGGTTCAGGCGACCTTCGCCGAACACCTGCAAAACCAACTGGGCTGGGACAGTGTGTATGCCTGGAACCAGGAAACTTTCGGGCCCGCAGGCACGCTGGGGCGAGAGAGCGAGCGGGAGGTGGTGCTGGTGCGGGATCTGCGGAACGCGCTTGCCCGGCTCAACCCGACACTGCCAGCCCCCGCGCTGGATGATGCGGTGGCAAAGCTGACCCGCCACGACCATTCCCGCTCCCTGATCCAGCACAACCAGGCCTTTTACAGGCTGATCCGCGACGGCGTGCCGGTCACTTACCACGACGCGAAGGGCAAGCTGCGACAGGTGCAGGCCCGGGTCATCGACTTCCGCTCGGCCGCCAACAACCGCTTCCTGGCGGTGCGGGAACTCAAGATCACCGGGCTGCGCACGCCGAACTACAACCGCCGGGCCGACCTCGTCTGCTTCATCAACGGCCTCCCCGTGGTGTTTATCGAACTCAAGGCGGTCTACAAGAACATCCGGGCCGGCTTCGACGGGAATCTGAAGGATTACCTCGACGAGAACGTCATCGCCCATGCCTTCCACCACAACGCTTTCCTGATCGTCAGCAACGGCCATCGCGCCCGCTATGGCTCGATCACCAGCGCCTGGGAACACTTCGGCGAATGGAAACGCCTGGACGAGCGGGATTCGGGCAGCCTAGAGGCCGAGGTCTTGCTGAACGGCATGCTCGAAAAATCCCGGCTGCTCGACATCCTCGAGAACTTCATCCTGTTCGACGCCAGCAAAGCCGGCTCGGTGCGCAAGGTGGTTGCCCGCAACCACCAACTGCTGGGCGTGAACCGGGCCGTCGAAGCCGTCCGTCGCCAGGAGTCGATCAAGAGAGAGTTTCCGCCGGGCGAGCGCCTGAAGTATCGGGTCATCGAACTCCCCGACAAGGAAGCGGATGAGGCCGCCAACGAGCCGGCCACGGGCTACCCGATGGCGGCGGAACCGCCCGCCGAGTATGGGGAAAAGGACCCGAAGCCCGCCAAGCGCACCCTGCAGATCGTCGAGCGGGCTCACCCCGAACTCGGCCGGCTGGGGGTCGTCTGGCACACCCAGGGCAGCGGCAAGTCCTATTCGATGGCCTTCTTTGCCGAGAAGGTGCGGCGGACGCTGGAGGGCAACTTCACCTTCGTGCTGATGACCGACCGGGACGACCTGGACAGCCAGATTTACAAGACCTTCGTCGGATGCGGCGTAGCCGATGAAGAGACACCGCGTGCCGGCTCAGGCAAGGAGCTGGAAGTCCTGCTCAAGCAGAACCACCGTTACGTCTTCAGCCTGATCCACAAGTTCAACCGTGACCTGAGCGCCGGCGAGGCCTATAGCGAGCGCGACGACATCATCGTCATCTCCGATGAAGCCCACCGCACCCAGGCGGGCAAGCTCGCCCGCAACATGCGGATCGCGCTGCCCAACGCGGCCTTCATCGGCTTCACAGGCACGCCGCTGTTCAAGAGCGACCAGCTGACCAAGCGGATCTTTGGCGATTACGTTTCCCGCTACGACTTCAAACGCAGCGAGGAGGACGGGGCAACAGTCAAGCTGGTGTATGAGAACCGTGGCGAGAAGCTCGGCATCGCCAAGCCGGACCTGAACGACAAGATCAGCAAGGCGGTCGAAGCCGCCGAACTGAAGCCGGATCAGAAGGCCCTCGTGGAAAAGCTGCTGGGCAAAGACTACGAAGTCATTACCGCGGATGCCCGGCTGGAAAAACTCGTCGACGACTTCGTCGAACATTGCGCCACCCGCTGGGAGGCCGGCAAGGCGATGCTGGTCTGCATCGACAAGATCACCTGCGCGCGGATGCTGATGCTCATCGAACCCAGATGGCGGGACAAGACGGCTAGGGTTCGGGCTGACGCTGACGCCAAGCTGACCGAGATCGCCGCGACCGCTGACGACTCGATCCGCCAGCAACTCCATGCGCAGCGGGATCAACTGCTCGCCAAAGCGGCATGGCTGGATGAGACGATCGTCGAGATCATCATCAGCGAGGCGCAGAACGAAGTCGCCGACTTCAAGGAATGGAAGTTCGACATCATCCCGCACCGGGCCCGGATGAAGCAGGGCTTTGAAACCGCGGACGGCCGGCGCGTCGATGTCGAATCGGCCTTCAAAGACCCCCATCACCCTTTCAGGGTCGCCGTCGTATGCGCGATGTGGCTGACAGGCTTCGATGTCGAATGCCTGGCCACCCTCTACATCGACAAGCCGATGAGAGCCCATACCTTGATGCAGGCGATTGCCCGCGCCAACCGGCGTTTCCCGGGCAAGGATTTCGGCCTGATCGTCGACTACAACGGCATGCTCAAGAGCCTGCGCGAGGCGCTGGCCAAGTATGCCCTCGGCGATGAAGGCGGAGAGGAAGAGATCGTCGCCCCGCTAGAAGAACGGGTCAAGGCACTGTGCGACGCCATCGAGTTCACTGAAGCCCACTTACAGAGTCTCGGCTTTGACCCGCTCAGCCTGATCGGCACAAAAGGGTTTCCGCGCATCCAGAAGATCGCGGATGCGGTGGAGGCCATCTACACGAGCGACGAGGCACGCCGCCGCTTCGAGATTCTGGCCCGGGTCGTGTTCAGCCGCTTCAAGGCGCTGCTGGTCGAACCTTCGGCGCTGATCTACGCCGAGCGCCACGACAATCTTGAAGCGATCTACAAGAAACTGGGCGAGCGCCGGGACACCTCCGACGTGAGCGAACTGCTCAAGGTGCTTCGCCGCATCGTCAATGAGGCGATCGCCACGCAGGAGCCGGGGGAAGACCAGGCCAAGGGCATCACCGTGGACCTGTCCAAGATCGACATGGAACGCCTGAAGGAGGAGTTCAGCAGGAAGGTCAAGCGCAAGGCGACTGTCATCGAAGACATCCGGAAGATTCTGGAGGAGAAGCTCGCGCAAATGCTCGCGCACAACCCGCTGCGGATGAATTTCGAGAAGACCTACCACGAGATCATCGCCGCCTACAACGCCGACAAGGACAGAGCGAGCATCGAGGAAACCTTTGTCCGCTTGATGAACCTTTCCCAAAGCCTCGATGTGGAGCAACGGCGCGCCATCGAACTGGGGCTGAGCGAAGACCAGCTGGCCCTGTTCGACCTGCTCAACATGAAATCCTTGAACGCCAGCGAGAGGGAGCTACTCAAGCAGGAAAGCCGAGCACTACTCGCCGACCTGCAGCAACTGATCGCCCCTCTCGACCGCTGGACCGAAAAAGAGCAGACCCAGGCGGAAGTGGAAACCTTCATCCTCGACCACCTGTATATGGCGCTGCCCGACCCGCTTTATTCGGCCGAGGAGAAGAGTACGGTCGCCAATCTCATCTACCGGCATGTCTGGCAGCAAAGTGCCAGTGGTCAGTTTACCTCGCCGTAAGTGTCAAAAATGAAAACGTACTACGACACCCTACAAGTCTCCAAGGTGGCCAGCGATAGCGTTATTCGCGCAGCCTATAAAACGCTTTGCCAAAAGTATCATCCTGACAAGTACCCTGACGCGGTGAAAGCACATACGTACATGCAACGAATCAATACTGCGTATGAAGTGCTGTCGGACCCTGTTCGCCGAGCAGCTTACGATAAGGCGCTCGCAGACCATGAACAGTCTGCCTTTTCGTCAAAACAGCAAGCCAATCGGTCCGGCTCGAATTTCGCCAATCCCCAATCGGAGGTGACGAGTTACGAGTATGTGGTTCCTATTCGACGCTTCCAGACATGGGGTTTTGTTGGTTTCGGTTTGATGATGGTGTGGGCTGGAATCGCTGCATGGTCATCGAACGCTACGATCACTCAGGATGGGCTCATGTATTACAAGGATTTAATAGGGCAATGGACCCTCCGCATATTAGGAATCCCATTCGGCGTCGCAATCTTGTTGGCTTTTGGATCATCCCTGACTTCCAGTAGCGCGCTTACCGCCGATGATCGTGGAGTACGCATTACATCCCGAGGCAATCGCTTGTGGCGCTGGACGGAAGTCACGGACATTCAACTCATTCAACGCGACAGCAAAGGAAAATCTTGCATTCTTAGAATAAGCAGGACAAACAACGGAAAATCTACGTTTCACGACATACCGAATTGGAGCATGAACGCCGACGCACGCAAGGTCGCTGGGCACTTAAACCATTTACGCAACGAAGCCCTAAAGCACCACAAACAGTCCTCAGGATAAAAAAACACACCGCGCGAAAAAGTGGATGAGTAGTTTTTTTTTTGCACATCTCAACTTTCCTGTCATCCCTCACACTGCGTGCCCCCCAACGCCAACTCCTTCATTTCGCCAGTAACCTCCCCAACTCCGCCCCCGGAAACTCCGCCTGCAGCCGCTCAAACAGCACCATGACGTCCTCGGTCCGCGGCACGCAGCCCAGCACCACCTTCTGCGACTTGGCGCTGCGCGGCTCGGACACCTTGGTCGGATACCCCAGATCGGTTAGCCAGCGCGCCAGCGCAGGGTAGCTGTAGGTCCTGGTCAGCCCGAGTTCTTCATGGGCATACGCCCGCAGGAAGGCCCGGCGCAGCATGTCGCTGGCGGGCATGCCCTCGCGGACGTTGAGCGTCACCTTCCCCTCGGCACGTAGCCGGGAGCGGATCAGGCCAAGCTGGATCGCCTCATCGAGCGACTGCCAGTCCTTCATCGTCTTGAGGCAGTGCTTGCCCCGCCACGCATCGAGCGTGGCCCGTGCCGAGTCGAATTCCTCGACGCTGGCCCACGGCCGCGTGTCGAGGCTGATGTGGGCCCGCTGACGGCTCGCCACATCGATCATCCGTGGATTGCACGGCGCGCGCTTCAGGTCCGGCTCCAGGCTCAGCACGAGCCGCTTCTCGAACTTGAAGAGGTCGATCCCCTTCTCCCACTGATCGCGGATCGCCGGGAACTGCTTGAGGAGGATCTTCTTGCCCGGGCGGCGATCGAGGTACAGGTTCAGCATCTTCTCGTTCTGCAGGCGCTTGTAGGCCTCGCCATCGAGATCGTTGGGTGCATCGACCGTGACCTGCACGCCGGCCTTGGCGAGCACGATCTTCTCCTTCGGGAGCTTCTTCCGGTTTTCCGGTTCATCAGGCGCGACCTCGGGCACCTCGAACGCCAGACCGGTCAGCTGCCCGCGCGTTTTCATACACACCACCTGGGCAACCTCATGCTTCACCTCCAACATCTTCGAGCCCGGCACGATCTCGTCACACAGCGCCTGGAAGCGCCGGCACAGCGGGCCATCCAGGCAGGCGACGATCTCCTCTTCGGAAACGTCGCAGAGCCAGCCATCGGTCGTGACAGACAGGACGGTGCGCTCGCGCGGGATGCGGTTCAGGATCTCAGCCAGAATGGCGCGGATGAAGCCGGTCACGTAGGCGCCGATCGCCGGGTTGGTGATCGGCGACGGCTTCAGCCGGACGGACGACACCGTGCGGGTATCGAAGACATTCTTCGGGCGCAATGACTGACAGACCTTGCCGTACACCCCATTGGCGTACAGCTTGGCCGCCAGTGCCTCCGGCGAGTCCGGGCCCTTGAGCTTTTCCTGCTCGGTGCGCAGTTCCCGTGCGGCCTTCACGAAGGGCCCGAACAGGCGCGTGCTCGGCACGCCATCGACCAGCGTGTCACCCGGCAGCTGGCGCCACGGGTAAAGGACACCCCAGCGGATCTTGATCCGGCACCCCAGATCATGGGCGACGCGGATCTCCGCCGCCGTCGCGTAGGCCGTGCCCCGGAGCGGGAAGATCAGGCCCTTGCCGCCGCGGGACACGGCGAACACCGGGAAACGGGTGTCGTCCGGGTGCGCGAATTCGACGAGGGCATACCCGGCCACATGGCCGAGGTAATCCTTCACGTCGAGGCTCGCCCGCGGGTTCTCGAAGTCGATCAGCGGCATGTCCACGAGGCCGGTCGAGTAGGCGCCGGCCAGATCGTAGTCGCGCCATACACCCACCGGGCTTGGGCCGATGAAGAAGGATTCGTTGCGCCCACCCGCGTAACAGTCGGTCAGGAAGGCTTCCTGAATCCGCCGCATCGGCGTCGGCTCGACGCCCTTGATCGTGCGTCGCTTCTTGGTCGGCGCGTGGTAGGCCTCAGTGGTGGTCTTGTGCAGCCCGAAGGCCTGCAGGCGGTCGATGCCGGCCGCGTCCATCTTCTGCAGGCACCACTTGAGCGCCAGGCCGCTAGCGGTCGCCGGCAAGACCTTGAGGCCGGGCACCCACTTGCCACCACGCTTCATCTTGAGGCCGAGCTTCGTCCGGGCGAACTCGTGGAGACGCAGCGCGTAGAGCACCGCGATCTCGGCGTCCCGCATCGCGTAGGCCTCGAAGCCGGCCCGGTCTCCGGCCAGATACGCGTCCATCCGCTCGATCGAGTACGGCGGGGGAATGTCGAGCTTCGGCTTGCCCAGTTGTTTGCCCAGGGCCCGCAGCGCCGTCCCGGGCGCCACGTGGGCGGCGAGGTCGATGAAGTGCAGCCCGACGATCTCAGGCTCCAACATGTCGCCGGTCATGAGCGTGCGGGCGTACTGCATGCTCGCCTGGGCGCCGACGGTGGCGACCTTGCCGGAAACGCTGTCGATCTGGGTCTTGAGTTCCTTGAAATCCCCCAGCGCACCGAGGTCGAAGCGCAGCCCGAAGCCCACCACGTTGATCTGACTCGGAGTCTCCTGTATCACCTGCGCCTCAAGCGCATCATCGACGAGCTGGCGCAAGCTCGCCTGCAGGGACGGCCGACCTTCCGGCGTCAGGTCCCGGGCATAGATGATCCGGCTGAGCGCCGCGGCGCGTTCCTGCTTGTCCGGGTGGCTGCTGATCGCCGGCTGCGCGGGCACGAAGAGCTGGATCGAGAGGATGTTGTTGCGCAGGGCGACTTCATCGAAGACCCATTCGCCATCGAACCCGACCCATAAAAGCTCGCCCCGCGCACGCCTACGCCCGACCGGCTCCTCCAAAGCTTCGTTGAGGAAGTCGGCCAACTCTTCCTCAATCTCGCTGAAGCTCTCGTCGGCATCAGCCTCGCGGACGCCGTCCGTATCCTCATCCGGATCCCCTCCGCGCGAGAGGGAAGCTTCCAGTTCCGCCTCGTCCTCGGCGCCAGCGTCGGAAATCTGCAGGTTCAGGCCATCGAGGCCAAAGTCATCGTCAAGGGCGTAGGAAGTGTCGGAATCGGGCGGAGTCGGCGGCATGCGGGCGTGATCGCGCAGACCGGATACCGGAGGAAGTCGGACAGCCTGCGCACAGGAGATGAACGTGCCGCGAGACTATCAAAGAATTCGCCCCTGTCGCAGCGCGCGATCAGGGGCGGGAAGAAAGAGGAGGGAAAGAGCGGGCCGCCGATACCAGGCGGCGCGTCCAGGAGATCAGGCGGCGCGGCTGGCGTCGTTCGACTTGGCCTGGGCCCTGGCTTTAGCCTCGGCGCGTGCCTTGTCGGCCTTGGCGTACTCGGCCGCCCAATCCGGCTGCTCCCAGGCTTTGCCGGCACGCAGCACCTGGACGACAGCCTTCACGAGGGCGTCCTGGTTGAACGGGTCGGTTTCAGGTTCGTAGACCATCGTCTTGTTGTACTCATTCTTGAACACAACACCCTTGCCGGGGAACTTGACGATCCCGCGGATCAGGAAGGGGTCGAGGACATTGCCGGATTTCATTTCAAGCAGATTCATGATCAGATTCCTCCAAGTGCCCCGGGTCAGCGCAGCGCGTAGGTAAAAGGCTGCCGGGGCGATGGGTCGATAGGGAAGCGATATCAGGTGCAAGCAGGCGCGGGCGCTTCAGTCGTCGTACGGATCGCCGTCGTAGTCGTCCGGATCGTCGTCGTCCAGGACATCCATCGAGCCGTCGTAGTAGATGCCGCCCGGCTCGTAATCGCGCTCGTCGCCGTAGAATTCCATTTCCATCGCTGCTGCTCCTTTGCATCATCAGGTGAGGTTCCAGGTAGTCCGCTGCCTGCGCTTCAGGCCAGGGACCAAACCGAATTCGAAGAGGGAAATCAGCGAATCCGTGGGGGTGAATTCTCCGCATCGGAGGCCGTTTGAAAGACCACCTCCATCCGGCTGGATCCAGTCCATGGAGGGAATGGTTTCGAGGCTTCAGGCCGATACAGCCACATCCAGTTCGGTCAGGATTCGGTTACGCTCCTGATCTGCCCTTGAGTCATCCGCTACCCAGAACACGTCCATGCCCAGAGCGCCCCG
>NZ_JAQUVG010000060.1 GCF_028693495.1 Zoogloea sp.
GATTCAGCCGCGCATCACCCAGCTCGATCGTCTCAAACTCCTGCTTCGCCCAGCTCATCTGCACGCTTCCTGTGTTCGTCACTCAGGACGATAGAGTACAGGGGTGGGAGATGTGTGTAATGGGGTGCCCTGAATGGCCCCTCAGCGCCCCGGACTTGAACCGGTTCAAATCGCACAAAAAAGGGGCTGGACACGCCGTGCCCAGCCCCTGCATCCGGAAGGATCCGGGTCGTTCAGGCGACGATGCCTGCGTCCGTCAGCATCTGCTTCAGTTCGCCGGACTCGTACATCTCGCGCATGATGTCGGAACCGCCGACAAATTCGCCCTTGACGTAGAGCTGGGGAATGGTCGGCCAGTTGGCGTATTCCTTGATGCCCTGGCGAATGCCCTCGTCGGCCAGCACATCCACCGAGAAGAAGTCCTTCACACCACAGGCCTTGAGAATCTGGGCTGCGTTTGAAGAGAAGCCGCAGCGGGGGAACATGGGGGAGCCCTTCATGTACAGCACGACCGGATGGGTGGTGACTTGTTCGTGAATGATCTTTTGAACGTCCATGGTGGTCTCGTCAGTCTCGCAAAATAGTTGAGCAAATCAGTCGGAAAAGTCTAGGCTTACCGTCCTGTCCCGTCAAGGGTGTGCGGGGCCGGACAGGGCAGCACGGAGGTGGGGCTCGATCCTGGACGGCCGGGTAAAGGGGGCAAAACGCTTCAGGGGCTGCCCGTCGCGCCCAATCAGGAATTTGGTGAAGTTCCAGCGTACGGGGGCCCCCAGGATCCCGGGCAAGGCCCCGGTGAGGAAGCGGAACAACGGGTGGGCCTCCGCGCCGTTCACATCCACCTTGGCAAACATGGGAAAACTCACCCCGTAGTTCACCGCGCAGAAGGCGGCGATCTCCTCACCGTTCCCCGGCTCCTGGCCGCCGAACTGGTTGCAGGGAAACCCCAGGATCACGAAACCCTGCTCCCGATAACGCTGGTAGAGCGCCTCCAGGGCCGCGTACTGGGGGGTGAAGCCGCAGCGGCTGGCCGTGTTGACGACCAGCACCACCTGGCCTGCATAGCGGGCCAGATCCTCCTCGGCCCCCGTCAGGCGGGCGGCACGGCATGCATGGAATCCGGACATGGAGATATCTCCTGACGTGAATGATTTCAGTTGCACCGCCACTGGCCAACGCCGACCCGCTCCAGCCCCGCCAGATCCCGCACCGTCTCCACGCGCTCGAACCCCCGCTCGGCGAGCAGGCTGCGCACGGCGGGCCCCTGGTCGTAACCATGCTCCATCAGCAGCCAGCCGCCCGGCACCAGAAAATCCGGAGCCGCCATGGCAATGTGGCACAGATCATCCAGGCCGGCAGGGCCGGACGCCAGCGCCCCCGGCGGCTCGAAGCGCACGTCCCCCAGCGCCAGATGGGGGTCGCCCGCAGCGATATACGGGGGGTTGCTGACAATGAAATCGAAGAACTGGCCTGCGGGCAACGCAGCCAGCCAGTCACTCTCGATGAAAGAAACCTGCGCATCCAGGGAAACCCCATTGCTGCGGGCAAGGTCCAGCGCCGCCGGGGAGACATCCACTGCGCTCACCCGGGCGCCGGGGATTTCCAGGGCCAGGGTGACCGCCAGGGCGCCGCTGCCGGTCCCCAGGTCCAGGATGCGGGGAGCCGCAAGGCGGCAGCGCGCCTTGACCAGATCCACGATCAGCTCCGTCTCCGGGCGGGGAATCAGCACGGCCGGGGAAACCTGGAACCGGCGGCCGTAGAACTCCCGCTGTCCCAGCAGGTAGGCCATCGGCTCGCCGGCCTCCCGGCGGATCAGCCAGTCACCGAACCGGCTCGCCTGCCCGGGGGTTAGCGGCTGCTCCGGGTAGGCGGCGATGCGGGCAGCGGTACAGGCCAGGATTTCCCGCAGGAACATCCGGGCCTCCCCGGGCGGGATGCGCCCCCGGGCCACGGCGAGGGCATCTCCCACAGTCTGCGGGAGGGCGGCGGGCTCAACCATTGTCCTCGGCCAGCGCCGCCAGCAGTTCCGCCTGATGCTCGGCCACCAGGGTCGCCACCACCTCATCCAGTTCGCCCTGCATCACCGCGTCCAGCTTGTAGAGGGTCAGGTTGATCCGGTGATCGGTCAGGCGCCCCTGGGGATAGTTGTAGGTCCGGATGCGTTCGGAGCGGTCGCCACTGCCGACCAGGCTCTTGCGGGTGGCAGCCTCTTTGGCCTGCTGTTCGCGCACCTGGATGTCCTTGATCCGGGTGGCCAGCACCCGCAGGGCCGAAGCCTTGTTCTGGTGCTGGGAGCGGCCGTCCTGGCATTCGGCCACGATACCCGTAGGAAGGTGGGTGATGCGCACCGCGGAGTCAGTCTTGTTGATGTGCTGACCGCCGGCACCGGAGGCCCGGAAAGTATCGATGCGCAGGTCAGCCGGGTTGAGCTGGACGTCCTCCACCTCGTCGGCCTCGGGCATCACGGCCACCGTGCAGGCCGAGGTATGGATGCGCCCCTGGGTCTCGGTGGCGGGCACCCGCTGGACCCGATGGCCGCCGGACTCGAACTTGAGGCGGGAATAGGCCCCCTGGCCGGCCACCCGGACAATGACCTCCTTGTAACCACCGAGCTCCGCATCGCTGGCCGAGATGATCTCGACCCGCCATCCCTGGCGCTCGGCATAACGGGTATACATGCGCAGCAGGTCACCGGCAAAGAGGGCCGCCTCGTCACCGCCGGTGCCGGCGCGGATCTCGAGGAAGAGGTTACGCTCGTCGTTGGGGTCCCGGGGCAGCATGGCCGTCTGCAGCTGCTCCTCGATCCGCACCTGGGCCGCCTGGGCCGCCTCCAGTTCCGCGACGGCCAGCTCCCTCATCTCCGGGTCCGCCAGCAGCTCCCGGGAGGTGGCCTCGTCCTCAAGCGCCCGGCACCAGCCCCGGTAGAGCTCGACCACCGGTGTGATCTCGGCATGTTCCCGGGTCAGTTTCCGGTAATTGTCCATGTCGCTGGCCATTTCGCCGGTCGCCAGCAGGCGATCCAGTTCCTGGAGGCGCTCGGCCAGATTGTCCAGCTTGTCACGGATACGCTGTTTCATGGGTTTGAGGCCCGCCGGTGCGGGCAGACGAAGGGGACCACCGCCAAAACAGGCTAGTGGTCCTTGTGAAGATGGAAAAGACGCTGAACCAGCTCGGCACAATCACCCCGCTGCTCACCCTCCGCATCATTGAGAAAACGGGTGGGGGCATGCATCAGCTTATTGGTCAGGCCATGGCTCAGTGCTTCGAGCACCTTGTGGGGATCGTCCCCCCGGGCCAGCAGCCTGAGGGCCTTGTCCAGCTCGGCCTGGCGCAGGAGATCCGCGTGCTCGCGCAGGGCGCGGATGGTGGGCACCGTATCCCGGCTGTCGAGCCAGTGGATGAAACCATCCACCCGCTGATCAATGATGCCTTCAGCCTCGACCACTGCCGCCTGACGGGATTCAAGACCCGACTCCACCACCTGGGCCAGATCATCAACGGTGTACAGGAAGACATCGTCCAGCTCGGCAACTTCCGCCTCAATGTCCCTGGGCACGGCCAGATCCACCATCACCATCGGGCGATGGCGGCGGGCCTTGAGGGCGCGCTCCACCATGCCCAGGCCGATGATGGGCAGCGGACTCCCGGTGCACGACACCACGATGTCGTAGGACGCCAGAACATCCCCAACCTGGTCCAGGCGGATCGCCTCGCCGCCGAAGCGCTCCGCCAGGGCCTCGGCCCGGGCAGACGTGCGGTTGGCGATGGTCAGATGCTTTGGCTGTTCACCGCCGAAATGCGCAGCACACAGCTCGATCATTTCCCCCGCACCCACGAACAGCACCCGCTGGTCGGACAGACTTTCAAAGATGCGCCCGGACAGATGCACGGCCGCCGCCGCCATGGAGACGATGTTCGCGCCGATCGCCGTGGTGGATCGGACTTCCTTGGCCACCGAGAACGTCCGCTGGAACAGCTTGTGCATCGTCGCCCCCAGCGTACCGGCCTCCTCGGCCTGGCGTACCGCATCCTTCATCTGACCCAGGATCTGGGGCTCCCCCAGCACCATCGAGTCCAGCCCACTGGCCACCCGGAACACATGGCGCACCGCGTCCCGCTGGGGATAGGTATACAGATAGGGAGAGATGTCGCGGAGGGGAATGTGGTGGTACTCGGCAAACCAGTCAGCCGCATGCTGGGGCTGCTGGGTTGCAAAATACAGCTCGGTACGGTTGCAGGTGGACAGGATCGCCGCTTCACGGACCGGCTTGACCTTGACCAGGTGGGCCAGAGCCTCCGCCAGACGCTCGGGACGGAACGCAACCTGCTCGCGGATGGCGAGGGGCGCGGTATGGTAATTCAGTCCGAGGGCAAAAAGCTGCATGCGTGACGCCGGGGAAGACGGGCGAAATTTTTCAGGGAGCGATTATATCACCCCCCTTTTTCGGGGGCTCGTGACCTCCACCAGGTCTTTGGCGGGCAGCCCGGACCGGTCGACCGGACGGGCATCTTCAAGTCGCCCCCGTAGCGGCCGTTAGTCTGGATTACGGCCGTGCTCCGGGCGTACCCCACATTCACACAAGAGAAAACATCATGGGATTCCTTGGCAAATTGTTCGGCCGCCCCGGCCAGGCTTCTGGTAACACAGCAGAAATCCGGGTCAGCGCGACCGAACTGGCAGAATTGCGGGGGCAGATCCAGGCCATCGACACCTCCCTCGCGGTCATGGAGTTTGCCCTTGATGGCACCATCCTCACCGCCAATAACAACTTCCTTCAGGCCCTGGGCTACCGCCTTGACGAGATTCAGGGCAAGCACCACCGACTCTTCATGCCTCCGGCAGAGGCTGCCAGCACCGCCTACCAGGATTTCTGGCAAACCCTGGGGTACGGCACCCACCATGCCGGTCAGTACCGGCGGATCGGAAAAAACGGCCGGGAAATCTGGATCCAGGCCACCTACAACCCGATCTGCGACCCTCAAGGGCGCCCCTTCAAGGTGATCAAGTACGCTACCAACATCACCGCGGTAAAATTGCGCAGCGCCGACTTTGAAAGCCAGCTGGCCGCCATCGACAAGGTTCAGGCGATCATCCAGTTTGAGCTGGACGGCACCGTCGTCCACGCCAACCCGAACTTTCTGGCCAGCCTCGGTTACTCACTGGAAGAGATCACCGGTCGCCATCACGCGATGTTTCTCCCTCCGGGGGAAGCAAACAGTCCGGAGTACGCCGGCTTCTGGGACAAGCTCAGCCGGGGCGAGGCCCAGAACGGCCGCTTTCGCCGGCTGGGCAAGGACGGGCGGGAGGTCTGGATCCAGGCCAGCTACATCCCCATCCCGGATCTGAGCGGAAAGCCTTTCAAGGTCGTCAAGTACGCCACGGACGTCACCCTTCAGGTACGGGAAGCCCAAGCCCTGCACTCCACCGTCGAAGAGACCCTGCGGGTCGTCAACGCCGCCGTCCAGGGCGACCTGGGAAGCCAGATCCGCAAGGATGACAAGGAAGGCCTCCTGGCCGATCTGGCGGAAGGCATCAACGCCCTGCTCACGACCATGGCCACCCTGGTGGGCCAGATCAAGACGGCCTCCGATGAGGTCCTGATCGGCGCCCGGGAAATCGCCAAGGGCAATGCGGACCTGTCCGCCCGTACCGAAGAGCAGGCCGCCAGCCTGGAGGAAACCGCCAGCTCCATGGACCAGCTCAACTCCACCGTGCAACAGAATGCAGAGAATGCCGCCCAGGCCAACGCCCTGGCCTTGCGCTCCAACGACAACGTACAGCGGGGCAGCGAGGTCGTCCGGCAGGTCATCACGACCATGCACGACATCCAGGAGCGCTCCCGCAAGATCGGCGACATCATCGGCGTGATCGACTCCATCTCCTTCCAGACCAACATCCTGGCCCTCAACGCCGCCGTCGAGGCCGCCCGGGCGGGCGAACAGGGCCGGGGGTTTGCCGTTGTGGCCACGGAAGTGCGCAACCTGGCCCAGCGCTCGGCCCGGGCCGCCCAGGAGGTCAAGGAACTGATCAGCGCCTCCCTCAGCGCGGTCGAAGCAGGCGCAGTTCAGGTCAGCGAGGCCGGCCAGACCATGGACGAAGTGGTGCGCAGCTTTCATGAGGTGGCCGCGCTGGTGACCGGCATTTCGGGCGCCAGCCGGGAACAGGCCCAGGGGATCGAGCAGATCACCGTTGCCGTCACCCAGATGGACGAGGTCACCCAACAGAATGCCGCGCTGGTGGAAGAAGCTGCGGCTGCGGCAGAATCCCTCGAAGAGCAGGCGCGCAATCTGGTCCAGGCTGTCGCCCGCTTCCGCCTGGAGCCCCCAACAGGCAAACCCCGGCTGTTCGCCATTCCCCCCCTGAAACCTGGGGCGAGGATGGCACCATGATCCTCGATCAGCTCCTTCCGCCGGAAAACTGAGACCATGCCCGAAGAAAGCCCTGGCAGCCTCACCTTCAAGCTGGTCTATTACGGCCCCGCCCAGAGCGGCAAGACCACCAACCTGTTGCGTCTCCATGACCAGCTCTCCCCCGAACTCAAGGGTGAGGTGATGACCATGGAGACCAAGGATGACCGCACCCTGTTCTTCGATCTGCTTCCCCTCGGCTTCCGGGCCCCTTCCGGGCTGCTGATCAAGCTACGTCTGTTCACCGTGCCCGGCCAGGTGGCCCATGACGGAACCCGCAAGGCCGTCCTCTCCCGGGCCGATGGCGTGGTGTTCGTGGCCGATTCGGCCCGCAACCAGGAGGTCAATAACGGGGAAGCCTTCCAGAGCATGGCCGACAATTGTCATCGGGTTGGCCTGGATTTCGAACACCTGCCCCTGGTCGTCCAGTTCAACAAGCGGGATCTGCCCAATGCGGTCCCGGAAACGGAGATCCGGGACCGCTGGGCGAACGCCCCGTGGCCCCTGTGTTTCGCGTGTGCCCTTCAGGGGAAAGCCGTGACGGAAACCTTCGAGACCCTGCTGCGCCTGCTCTACCGTCATCATGCCCTTCCGCTGGCACTGGCCACCACGCATGGGATCAGCGAGGAGGCTTTCGTGACCGGCCTGCTGGGGCGCTCATCATGAGCGTCACCGACTTCGACAAGGAATGGCAGCTCGGAGAGTTGCTCGACGCAGCCGCTCTGGCCCGCATGGGACCACCCCTGGCTGAACTGCTGGAAGGCGATGCGGCGATCCTGGACCGGGATGGCAGCCCATTGTGGGGCACCCTGATACCGGGAGCCCGTCGGGAAGCCCTGACCCTGGAGATCGAACCCGCCGGCTACCTGGTGAGCAGCAGTGCGTCCCCCAGGCATCTGCAGGCGGCTGCCCGCTTGTTCATGGGGCTGCTGCGGGCAGAGGCACGCTACCGGGCGGCTTCTGCCCTGCATCTGGAGGCCGTGACCCAGGACTTTGAAACCCTGAAGCTGGAGCATGCCCGCCTGCTGGCCTCCGAAGCGCGCTACCGCAAGCTGTCCGAAGAGCTTGAAGAACGGGTGGCTGTCCAGGTGACCACGCTGAAACAGCGGCAGGAGCAACTCTACCAGGCAGAAAAACTGGCATCCGTGGGCCAACTCGCCGCGGGCATGGCCCACGAAATCAACAATCCTTTAGGTTTCGTGCGCAGCAACCTGGGAACCCTGCGCCTGTATCTGGACAAATTTGCGGCGCTCCGCCCCCAGCTGGCCGACGCCCAGACCGCCTGGCAAACCCTGGACCTGGATTACGTCCTGGAGGACAGCCCCGATCTGCTGAGGGACTGTGATGGTGGTCTGGAACGGATCGCCCGCATCGTTGCCGACCTGAAGAGCTTTTCCCATGTGGACCGACCCGAAAAGGCGCTGGCCGATCTCAACACCTGCCTGAAGCACGCGGTGAGCGTGATCGAGGCCTCCCTGCCACCGGGGGTGGAGCTGATCACCGACCTGAACCCCCTGCCCTGCCAGCAGTGCAACCCGGGTCACCTGAATCAGGTCTTCTACAGCCTCATCCGCAATGGCATTCAGGCCATACAGGACAGCGGGCACCCGGGGAAAGTCACGATCCGCAGCTGCGCCACCCCGGAAGACATCCGGATCCTCCTCCACGACAACGGGATCGGTATGACCGCGGAGCAGCTCGCCCGCGCCTTCGAACCTTTCTACACCACCCGCGCCGTAGGCAACGGCACCGGCCTGGGCCTCTCCACAGCCCGCAACATCATCCTGGCCCACGGCGGACAGATCACCCTGAAAAGCCTGCCAGGGCAGGGCACCACCGTCTACCTCCGCTTCCCCCACGGCCATGACTGATTACAAGAGCCTGTTCACCGGCGCCACGAATGCGCCCCAGGCCCCTGCCAGTCATCTGACGCCCCCCCGCTACCGACTTTTGCTGGTGGATGACGAGGTCGGCATCGTGCGGGCCCTCGGCCGGGTCTTCCGCCAGGAAAACTACGAGATCCTGAGCGCCGGCAGCGCTGAGGAAGGACTCGCACGACTGGCCGAAGGAGCGGTCAATCTGGTCATCAGCGACTTCATGATGCCGGGCATGAACGGCGCCCAGTTTTTACGGGAAGTGAAGCTGCGCTCCCCGGACACCATCCGCATCATGCTCACCGGTCACGCCAACACCGACGCGGTGATGGGGGCCATCAACGAAGGCGCCGTTTACAAGTTCATCCTCAAACCCTGGAACGACGACGACCTGCGGGTCACCGTGGCCCTCGCCCTGGAGCAGTTCGACCTGATCGCCCGCAACCGGGCGCTCAAGACCGAGAATGATAAAAAATCCAAGGAGATCAAAGCCCTCTCCAAGCTGGCAGCCACTCACCGGAGCCGGCTGGGCATCATGCTGCACAAGAAGAACCTGCTCTCGGCCATCCAGCTGCAGGAGCTGACCCTGCAGCAGGAGCGGCGCAAAGAGCCCTTCATCGCCCTGCTGCTGGAAAAGGACTGGATCGAGGAGCGCCGGATCCGGAACCTGCTGACCAAGGAGCTGCTGATCGAGGAAGTGCAGCTGGCAGAATTCCATATCGATCCGGCCGTGGCCGAACTGATCCCGCGAAGCTTCTGTACCCGACAGCTGGTGGTTCCCCTCAAGCTGCAGGGCAAGCATCTGATGCTGGCCATGGCCGACCCGCTGGACGAAGGCCTGATCGACGAAGTGCGCTTCACCGCCGGGCTGGAGCTGCAGGTGGTCACGGCAGACGCCGCCGCCATCCGCCGGAAACTCGACGAGCTCTACGGCAATGGTGAGGTGGACTTCAAGGAACTGGAGACGCTGGTCTCCTCCCCCGATCCCTACGAGGGGATCGAGATCGTCATCGAAGAGGACGACGCCACCGGCCTGGAAGAACTCCTTCGCGACACCGAAGCTCCGCCGGCCATCCGCCTGGCCAATGCCATCATCCTGGAAGCCATCCGCCTGGGCGCTTCCGACATCCACATCCAGCCCCGCACCAAGAGCGTCGTGGTGCGCTACCGGATCGATGGCGTACTCATCGACAAGATCCACATCCCCCACCAGCTCCACCAGTCCCTGGTGTCACGCCTGAAGATCATGTCCGAGCTCGACATCTCCGAACGGCGCAAGCCTCAGGACGGACGCATCACCGTCAAGACCCCCCTGCGGATGGTGGACCTGCGCATCTCCACGCTCCCCACCATCAACGGGGAAAAGGTGGTGATGCGGATCCTCGATCGCAACTCAGCGGTACACAGCCTGGCCCGGCTCGGTTTTTCGGTACAGGACCTGCCCCGGGTGACCGACATGGTGGCCAAGCCCCAGGGCATCATCCTCGCCACCGGCCCCACCGGCAGCGGCAAGACCACCACCCTGTACTCCCTGCTCCAGCACGACGCCACCCCCGACAAGAACTACGTCACCATCGAAGACCCGGTGGAGTACTACATGGACATGGCCGGCCAGGTGCTGGTCCGGGAAAAGATCGGCCTGACCTTTCCCTCCGTGCTGCGCGCCCTGCTGCGGCAGGATCCGGACGTGATCCTGCTCGGGGAGATCCGCGACTTCGAGACCGCGGAAGTGGCCTTCCATGCAGCCCTCACCGGACACCTGGTGTATTCCACGCTGCACACCAACTCCGCGGTGGCCACCATTGCGCGCCTGTTTGACCTGGGCCTCAAGCCCTACGTGGTGGCCAGCGCCCTGGAAGGCATCATTGCCCAGCGCCTGGTGCGCCAGATCTGCCCGGAGTGCCGCACGGAAGCCACCATCGACCCCGCCTTGCAGCGCCGGCTGGGCAGCGCCTTTTCAGACGTCGCGCAGGTCTGGAAAGGGCAAGGCTGCACTGCCTGCCACGACACCGGCTACAAGGGCCGCGTCGCCCTGTACGAAGTTCTGAACCTCGACGACGATCTGCGCGACTGCATCGGCAGTGGCGCCAGTGTTCTGGAAATCCGCCGCCGGGTGCGGGACAAGGGGTTTGGCAGCATCGGGCTGCATGGCCTCGAGAAGGTCCGGGCCGGGGTGACGACCATGGAAGAGATCCTGCGCGTCCTCGGGCCCATGACGGGCGGCGAGGGCTGAACAGAACGCTCACGGAACGCCTTGCCCACCCGCACCCCGGCCACGTGGGCCATAGGGGCAGAAGCCTGGCCTGGGCCCCACCTGAGGATGCCGGCGACAGGTCTCGGGACGGCGCTCGTACACCGTACATCGCCGGGTCAAGGGATCCAGCAGATGGCAGTCGCCGCTGGCCCGGCGGGCCAAGGTGAAAATACCCTGCTTGAAATTGAAGTGGCCGATCTGCCCTGTCTTCGTCAGACGCCGGGCAATCTGCTTGGGAGCTTCATGCTCGGCCTCAAAGGGATCCACCCATTCGAGGCGGACCAGGTCTGCCACCCGGACTTCCACCGGCATGGTGCAGCAATGGGCCGCACAGTCGGCACACAGGCCGTTGCGGTAGCGAGTCCAGGTGGTCAGTCGATCCACATCCACCTGAAACGAGTCGTTCCTTGACATCTGCAGGCATCCTGATGAAACCCGCCTCATCTCAGGCCGGGCCTGTGTGATGGTACCCGAGGAGCTGCCCTCAGCACAGCGGCCCAGGCATCATGAGAATGAAGCGGCCACCCTCCGGGCCAGCGCACGGCCGCCGAGCCAGGCCCCCTCAACCTTCCCGCCGTTCAGCCAGTCCCCACACATGCCGAGACGCGTGCTGTCATCCCACGCACACTCATCCTCAAGGGCCGGCAAAGAATCCGCGTAACGCCAGCGGTGAGCGGTCCACGCAACCGGGGCCGCCCCACCCAGTGCGGAGAAAGCCGCCAGCAGCGCTTCCGCCACCTGCTCGGACGAATCCTCCATGTGGGCTTCGCTCCATTCAGCTGTGGCATGCAGCAACCAGGTCTCCATCCGTTCGCGCCCGGGCTTGCTGCAGTCGCGAGCGATCCAGCGCAACGGGCCATCGTTAACGAAAGCCGCATCAAAAGGCAGGCTCAGAGGTGTGGCGTAGCGGAGCATCAGCGCCCAGCTTCCGCGCATGACCACCTGGGCGGCCATGGCCGCCAGTCGATCCGAAACGGGCTGGAGCAGAGGCACGGCCTGGGGGGCCGGCACAGCGAGGATGACCGCGTCAAAGCGCGCCACACTTTCTCCTGCATTGAGGGTGTCAAGACACCAGCTCACGCCGTCCCGACGCAGCCCGACGACCGGGGACTCCAGGCGCAGGTCGAGCCCATCGGCCAGATGACGTGCCGGGGCGGTCATGCGCGGCACACCGACGAAGCGCTCAAGACCGGCATCCGGCTGATGCGCTCCAGACCCTCCCATCACCGCCAGACGCGGCTGCCACACGGCGGCAACGCCGGCAGCCTGCCAGCGCGCCACCTCGGCGCGAAACCCCGGATCACGTGCGGTAAAGTATTGAGCCCCGTGATCGCACTGCCAGCCCTCCCCGCGACGCGTGCTCATGCGCCCGGCGACCCCACGGCTCTTGTCAAATACAAGCACCTCCAGACCCAGCTTGCGCAGCTCAACTGCACAGGACAAACCAGCAATACCACCGCCAACAACCGCAACAAAAGGCTTATTTTTCATGTTTTGTCCTGGACAAATTAATTGCAGATTGTAATATCAAACAAGCCTGAAAAGCATTCTCCGGCGACCATTCCGGTCCATGGGAATCCTTCAGCAAGGAGGCATGTCATGTCACGGCTGTTCACAAAGCTGCCCGGCTTCACCCGCACCCCGCCCGGGCTCGAGCGGAATGTATTGCGTGCGCTGCCCCGTCTGTTCTGGCTCGGCAGCCTGTTACTGTGCGCCCCCTCGCTGCTGGTACGGCTGTGGCTGGTACTGCAGCCAGACCTTGCACCGGGCACCCAGGTCACCACAACCGATATCTATGTCATCAGCCTGGTGATTCTTCACTGGACGGTGTTGTTCACCGTCGCCATCGCCGCCTTCATCTGCATGGTCATGAAAGGCCCGGCCTACGTGGCCGATGCCTATCCGCTCAAGGAGGACAAGGACGACGCATGGCAGCCGGACCGTTGAAACCGAAGAGCACGCCGTTTGCAATCCCGACCGGCCGCCTGTCACGGCTGGCCCGCCTGGGCTCGCTGGCGTCAGGCGTGGCCGGCGGCATGCTGGCTGAAGGTGCCAGGCAGCTGGCGCAGGGCCGCAGGCCAAAGGTATCCGACCTGCTGCTGACTCCGGCCAACGCCCGACGCGTGGCCGAAGAGCTGGCCCAGTTGCGCGGGGCGGCCATGAAGGTCGGTCAGCTGCTGTCGATGGATGCCGGTGACCTGCTCCCACCCGAACTCCGCGACATCCTCTCCCGGCTGCGTTCCGATGCCCGGTCGATGCCCATGAGCCAGCTGGTTGCGGTGCTGAATGCGCACTGGGGCCAGGGCTGGGAACAGCAGTTCCAGCAGTTTTCCTTCACCCCGATGGCAGCCGCCTCGATCGGCCAGGTGCATGCCGCGCGGGACCTGGACGGACGCCGTCTCGCCATCAAGGTACAGTACCCCGGCATACGCCAGAGCATTTCGAGCGATGTGGACAACGTTGCCAGCCTGCTGCGGCTCTCGGGTCTGCTGCCAAAAACCCTCGACATCCAGCCCCTGCTTGACGAAGCCAAGCGCCAGCTCCACGCAGAAGCCGACTACCGCATCGAAGCCGCTCATCTGACCCGCTTCCGCGCCCTGCTGGCAGACCACACAGACTTTTTGCTGCCCGAAGTCCAGGAACCGCTCACCAACGCCCAGATCCTGGTCATGAGCCATGTGGAAGGCGAACCGGTGGAAGCCCTGGCGCACGCATCACAGGCGGAGCGCGACCGGGTTGCCAGCCTGCTCTTCGAACTGCTGTTTCGCGAGCTCTTCGAATTCCACCTCGTGCAGACTGACCCCAATTTCGCCAATTACCGCTACGACCTTGCAAGCCGGCGCCTGATCCTGCTCGACTTTGGTGCCACCCGAACCTACGCCCCCGCAACGGTGAGCGCCTACCGTCAGCTGATGGAATCCGCTGCCCGTGGAGAGCGGGCGGGGATCGCCGAAGCAGCCGAAGCCATTGGTTACTTTCAGGCCGGCATCCGCGCAGACCACCACCGGGCTGTCCTCGACATTTTCGAAGTGGCCTGCGAACCCCTGCGCCAGGCCGGCCCCTACGATTTTGGCCGCTCCAACCTGGCCACCCGCATCCGCGACGCCGGCCTGATCCTTGGCATGGACCGGGATTTCTGGCACACCCCCCCTGCCGACGCCCTGTTCCTGCACCGGAAGCTTGGCGGGCTCTATCTGCTGGCCGCCACGCTGGGTGCCCGGGTGGACGTGGGCGCCCTGCTCCACAAGCAGCTTGAACATGCCCTGAATGCATACAAGGTGTCGGTGCTATCCTGACGGCTCCATCAGCAAGGGCAGCAACGAGGAGCGAGCTATGAAGCGTCTCTTTTCCTGTGTCAGACCACCCTGGCGCGTATCGGTCACCATGGTGGCCACAGCCCTTTTGCTCGGACTGAGCGCCTGTGGCGACAATGGTTCGTCCACCCCAGCTCGCGCATACGACACGGTCGTCAAGGCCGCATGGGGCGAGGCTGAATTGCACCAGCAAGGTGACCACGAAGGCGGGGTGATCCCGGTCTGGGGCAGTGGCACGCTGGTGTTCCAGCTGGAACCGCATGGCCACCCCGAAAGCGATGAAGACACCGAGGAGTCCGGCGCGGATCGCGCGTTCTTCGACGTGATGGAGGAGGAACAGGTCACCATGGCGCTGGACGCCGCCGATCTGGCGCATATCGCCGCACTGCGAATCACCAACAGTGCCGGCGAGGTGCTGCTGGACCTGCAGGGCGATCAGCCCTCGGGCAGCGCGAAGCTCCTGCCTGGTCGCTACTCACTCACGGTACAGGCAGCCGCAAACCTGACCTCGCCCGTCCCGGTCTTCATCCATCTCGGCGCCGCGGCACAACCCCCGGCCCAGAACCCGGCAGCCAACTTGCGCACCCTGATGAGTGCAACGGCCATGGCCCTGACGGGTACGGCAGATGATCTGGTCAAGAGCGGATCGTGCCGTGCCTGTGACCTGACTGACGCCAACCTGTCAGGCGCCTCCCTCAGGATGGCCGATCTCACCGGCGCCAAGCTGGTGCATGCCAATCTCAGCCGCGCCGATCTGACGGGCGCCTTTCTGACCGCTGCCGACCTGACCGCTGCCGACCTTCGGGGGGCCATCCTGACAGACGTTGACTGGCGTGACGCAATCCGCACCCACCTGATCGTTGACAGCGGCAGCTACAACACGCTGGCACCCTACCTACAGCATCTGCGGGATGCTTACCCCGCCAAGCTGCCCACGAGCAAGGGCCAGAACGGCGCCATTGGCGCAGCGCAGACAGTCTGCAGCGCCGGCAACACCACCACCGCCTGCCCCGGCAACAAAGGCCACAGCAACGGCATCCAGATGTGCACGACGCAAAACATGGGCGCTTCGGATATCAAGGCGCTGGAGGGCATGTCACTGTTCATGCAGCGTCCGGAGATCTTTCCTGGCGCCATGCTGCAAGGGCAGGAGTTGGGCGGCAGCAATTACAAACTGGTCACCATTCCACGGTCTGGCGGACGCTTCCAGGTCGATGGGCTGACGCTTCGGTCGAGTGCCTACAGCGATCTGGCCGGAGACTTCGACAAGGCCACGGTGGACGACCTCGTCAAGCAGGTCATCGGTGCAGACGCGAACGTGCTGGGGACAAACGCCGACTCCAGTCTTTCCACATACGAGGCTTACTCGGAGCGGCAGGTGGCCTACAAGCTGAATCTCAGCGCAGGCGCTTACGGCGTCGAGGTTTCCGCGCTGCTGAACTCCAACCAGAGCAGTGCCCGCAACACGATCGTTGCCAAGTTCACACAGACCTTCTACACCGTGAACTACACCCCGCCACGGGCCAGCGAGATTTACAACACCTACCGGGCCACCCGCTTCTTCCGCGACGGAGACCTCTTTGCCGACCCGGACAACCAGATTGGCACCGACAACGCGCCGCTGTACGTCTCGCAGGTCAAATACGGCCGCCAGGTCTTGTTTGCCTTGACCTCGGAAAAATCTGTTCAAGAACTCGAAGCTGCCTTCAAGGCCGCCTACAAGGGCGCCGTGGAGGCCGGCGGCGAGGCATCCTCTGAGTTCAAGAACATCCTGAACAGCTCCGAGATCACCTACATCGTGATCGGGGGCGATGCGGGTGCCGCCGTCAAGCCGCTGAGTGCAGCAGCAGGCGACAACATGTATGCCAAGCTGATGAACTACCTGGGCCAGGCCAAGACCGCCCGTTACAGTGCAGCCAACCCGGGAGCCCCCATCGCCTACACGCTGAAGTACGTCGATTCCGAAGAGATTGCCAAAATGGCCTACTCGGTCGTTTACGACGAAAAAAAATGCAGCACGCTCAACCCCCAGCAGTACGAGATGACCATCGCGATGGACGACATCGACGACGACATCTCCCTGTATGTGGTGCCCGACAACGCCGACGTCACCAACGACAACCAGCTCACCGCCGCCAACCGCATCCTGTTCTGGACAGGCCGCAGCCACACCATTCCCCTGAATGGATACCTGAGCCCCGGCAACTCGACGGTGGTGGCACGGCTTGGCAATGGCGGCTGCGGCGCTTCGTCGATCAAGATGAGCGTGAACGCCGACCAGCAGCCCCGCTTCAGACGGAAGTACGAAACCGGGCTGTCGCACTGCAGCTACCAGTTCCGCCTCGCTTTTCGGGTGGACAAAGACAAGGGCGAGGTGATGCCGATTTATTCCGACAACAGCGGGCTCAAAGACTGGTAAAGCCCGGGATGCAGACCCTGTCACGCTCCTGCTACACCCGCAGCAGGAGCGCACCACTCTTGGCACGAGTCTGCGCTACGTACAACAACCGGCGCCGGCCTGCGATCTCCTCGGCCAACCCCAGGTAAGCATCCGGTGCCACCACGATGACCGTCAAACCCTTCTCGCTGTAGCACACCAAACAGAAGGCGGGCTGCTGCGCCACTTGCGGGACAGCTCGCTGAGCCAATCCGGGCAAAAAGACCGCACCCTGGAAAGCGATGAAGACATGCAAATGGAGCTGGGATGCCGGCCACGCAGTGGTGATCCCTGACGGCCCCATGCCCCCGGCGCTTGGTGGCATCCCCTTTACCCACTGGCGCGATATGCCGCGGAGCGCTACCGACTGGGAAGCCCTCGCGGATATCCACCGGATTGCGGAACCCACCTTCACACGGCCCAAGGGCAAGAAAGCCGCCGCTGGCGTGGCGGTGCTGGAATCAGACGGGCGCATCTGGTTGGTCGCGCCCAGCAACGCCTTCGGGGGCTATCCGGTCACATTCCCGAAAGGAACCCAAGAGGCAGGCATGAGCCTGCAGGCCACTGCCCTGCGCGAGACCTTCGAAGAAACCGGGCTGGCGATGGCGCTGACCCACAAGAACGATCAACCCATCCTGCAGGCGCTGGCAGCATTGGCAGGCTCTACACCTCCTTGAAGGAGAATCAAGGCATGTGGACCTGTTTGTCGGACAGCGTTCGGTCCATCGTCGGCAAGGATGACCCGAGCGGCCAGACCCTGCTGGTGCGTGCGCGCAGCAAGGACGATCGGGTCCGGGGTCTCGAGAACCTTACCGCCGCCAGCTTCGTCAGACTCCGGAGAACGTAACCCCGGCGTAACCCCAACCAAAACAGCACGTCGCCTACCCGATGGACGAGGGCCTCCACCTAGGAGCGTGCCGGCGACATCGTCTTCCCGCATGGTTCGAATCTGATGGGCCCGCGACTTGGCCGAGTACCCGGAGCAGCTCCAGGCTGTGGATGCCGGTGTGGCTCACACGCATCCAGGCGCTGACCGGCTGTGTCGAGGTTAATCTGGCAGCACCCCTGTCTAATGGCGGCCCCTCCCCAGCATCGACATAACATAAAATTTACTTTTTTATATTTTTTAGCTACTTTTACGTTATGTCAAAGCCTTCTTTAGCCCTGAGCTCCTTACCGCCGGAAGTCTTGCTCTCCCTGCAGACCCTTGGGGAGAGACTGGCCGTGGCACGGCTTCGGCGCAAAGAGTCCCAGCGACAGTGGGCAGCGCGCCTTGGGGTCTCCATTCCCACGCTGATTCGCCTGGAGAAAGGGGACCCATCCGTCAGCATGGGGGTGTATGCCTCCGCCTTGTGGCTGCTTGGCTTGGCGGACGGGCTCGGTGAGTTGGCTGAACCTGGGAAAGATGTTCGGGCCCTCGAATCCGATGTCCGCCAGGCCAGCCGGCTGCGGGCCCGCAGAACGCGTACGGCAGCTGCGGCGAGCCGTGACAAGCAAGGCGATGCGCCATGAGCGCACCTGTCATGCCAGACACACTCTACCTGTGGTATCTCGGGGCCCCCGAGGCCCCCGTGCCGGTGGGCGAACTCAATCTCGCCATGAGTCGCCGCGCGGTTTCACTCCGCTACGCGGAGACTTGGCTCAAATACGGCTTCGCGCTGAGCGAAGACCTGCCCTTGAGCGACCAGGAGTTTTTCCCGAAGGACAAAGACCTCGCGGCCGGAGCCGTGGACGATGCGCGACCAGACCGTTGGGGGGAGCGCGTTATCCGCTTGCTCGACCGCCCGCCACGGCTCTCGCTCCTGGAGTATCTCTACTACGCGGGCGACGACCGCTTCGGCGCACTGGGCGTGTCATCTTCCGCGCAAACCTACCTGCCCCGGGAGATCGGCCCCCTGCCCAAGCTGGGGGACGTCGAAACGATTGCCGAAATCGTTCGGCGGGTGCTGGCCCAGGAGCCCATTGATGAACGCCACAAACGGCTGATAGCCCCGGGGGTCACCATGGGGGGAGCCCGTCCGAAAGCCTTGTTGCAACTCGATGGCGAGGAGTGGGTGCTCAAGTTTACCGAGGAGGACCGCCCCGCGGAACCCTTGATTGAACATGCCTCCCTGACGCTTGCGGCGAAAGCAGGGATTGCGGTGGCGGAAACCCGTCCCATACCGTTTGCCCGAGGCGTTGCGCTGGCTATCAAGCGTTTCGATCGCAAAGGAGGGCGACGGCTTCATGCGCTGTCCGCCAACGTGGCCTTGAAAGCCGCGGGCGTCGAGATGTCGTACCCAAACCTGGCTCAGCTCCTGCGTCGCCGGGGAGATGTCGAGACCCATCGCTCCCAGATGCATGAGCTGTTCCGGCGCATGGTGTTCAACATCCTCATCGACAACACGGACGACCACGAAAAAAACCATGTACTACTGGTCAGCCAGGCCCAACAGTACGCGCTCGCACCCGCTTTCGATGTGTTACCGATGGGGCAGTCCTTGGGCTACCAGGCGATGACGGTGGGAACGCAAGGGGCAGAATCCACCCTCGAGAACGCGCTCTCCGCCGCCGGGCAATACTGGCTGACGCCTCAGGCCGCCAAGGCTGAAATTCATCGAGTAGTGGAAGCCGTGAATGCATGGCGCGAGCACTTCCTGGCCGCTGGCGTGCCAGCCCCATCAGTCGAAGAACTCGCCCAGCACATTGACCGTCCGTTCCTGCTACACCAACGCTCGGGATAGCACTTCACCACTGAGCTGCCCCCCGAATTTCGTCTTCCCATCGCGAAGGAGCTGCTGTGAAATATGCCTGGATCGACACGCAGCGCATCGAGCGTCTGATGCGCGAGAACGGCATCCGCACTGAACGCTCACGCACTTCCGGGGCGTATTTCCTTGTCTTCTTCATGGCTCCATCATCTCAAGAGTGGGAGCCTCCGCGAAAACCGGGGCGATTCACTATGCCCGAGCCAGGCGATCAGGGATGAAGCCCTCGTCGGTCAGCGCCTTGATCACCCCTCGGATCAAGTAGTTGTTCGCGAAGCCAGCGGTATATTTCCGCGCCCCTTCATGGATAGGCTGCAGCATCTTCTGATCCACGAGCTTCCGAATCTGGTAAGTGCGCTGACTTGCCTTCAGATCGGGCATCACTTTCGCCAAATCACCTGCCTTGCAAGTTCCTGCAGCAATCGCTTGAGCAAGGATTGCGGACTCACCCGGAGTGATCAACTGACGATCTTTGGCGAAATCCAACGCTGGTAGCAGGACGTGGCGCTGCAGATAGGTAAAGTCAGTCAGCCGGTCGATCTTCTTCATCTCTTCAAGTACCCCCGAAAGGACGTACTCGCACCATTCCTCCAGACCGGCCGGCGTGCCAAGATCCGCAAGAGCGAGCATGGAGTAGTAGCGTTCCCTGTCGCTGCAGAATACTGCTGTGGGGTTGAGCAGACGACCACCGGCCTGGACGTTGAAGCCATACTTGATCAGCAGCGCATAGGTCAGGAGCCGAACAACCCGACCGTTGCCGTTCCCGAAGGGGTGAATCCATCCAAACCGATGATGCGCAAGCGCCACCTTCATCAGGTCGTACTTGCGCGGGTGATCACTGTTGATGAACGAGATCAGTTCGGCCATGTAGCCGGGCACAAGAACCGCCTCAGGTGGAAGATGCTCCGATTGCGCGATGCGAACCTGTCCAGCCCGGTACGCGCCCGGGTTCTGATCACCTTCCCTCTCCAGGCTCCGCACTGTCAGCACATGCAGCTCGCGAATGAAGTGTTCTGTGAGGGGATCACCGGGGACCACGCTGCTCTCGATGTAGTCCATCGCCTCTTCAATGTTGGCGACTTCCCTCAGTTGATCAGACTCGTTGACATGCCCTGTAACCCTGCTCTCAACGTAGTCAGCCAGGGTCGTATGGTTACCCTCAATGCGAGCAGACCCCAGGCTCTCCAGCATGTGGAAGATCGACTTGAGCTGGAAGAAGATCGGCGGAGGGGTATCCCCACCCAACTTCAAACGCCTCAAGTGCTCCAGTTCGGTCAGGACATCAACCAGCGGCGAGTCGAACGCAGGGTTGAGAAGATCGAGATCGTGGTGAACAAATTTAGGCATGGCTCCAACTATCTTTAAAACCGGCCGTTACACATCTCAAAAAATCGCGAAAAATTAACGCCTATACAATGCGTTACTACGGCGTTAAAAACAAGACAACTTGAACAACACTAAACAACATGTTGAAAACAGCGAGCAAACATGTTGAAAACCGTTCAGACCAAGACCTCAAGCGACCACGAAGCCGCGTAGCCAGAGGGCTTACCCCACCACCCACAGCCCCGGCGCCTGGCCCTCGCCCGGCTGCTCGATACCAGCCTGTTCGAGAGTCCAGCCCTCGATTTTTTCGTGATGCACGCGCAGAAGGTCGAGCGGGCGTCGGATGTAGTTCTGCTCCCGTACGCCTTGGGGTGACGCAGCCGCGTATCTCCGAGCTGATGCGGGGGAAAATTGGCTTGTTTTCGCTGGATGCACTGATGGACATGGCCGCTACCGCCGGCTTGCATCCACACATCGTCATTGAACGCGAGCTCGTCGCCGCCTGACCGAGCAGTACGCCGCGCCTAGGTCGGCCAACCGAAAACGGGGAGTCCATCGCCCCGCTTGTCAGACGACACATTAAATTGACCCCCTGGCGACAGGAAGAATTGACCCCCTGAACGCACACCAGGAGGCGTCATGAAGGAAGCAAGAGAGCAGCATCCGGGCCTGCGAGTCAGCAGGAGAGAGCG
>NZ_JAQUVG010000061.1 GCF_028693495.1 Zoogloea sp.
AGCAGCAGGCGTGTCATCAAAAATCTTTTCGAAGAAGGATCTGGACGGGCGCGCACTGTACCGGAACCCACCGGCGTTCAGCAATGCGCGCCACCTCCCTGGGGAACACCCTGTGCCCATCCGGCAGCGCCTGCCGGCGCTTGAGGAAGAAAACACGAAGGTCGATAAGGGAGATTGCTAAAATCGGCCGACTTGCTGTCAAAGGGATGGCAAAAACCCGTCTATCGAGCCCCATGAGCCCGCATCTGAATCTGACAGCCCCCTATCCACCACTCGTTCGCCGGATCGAAGCCGAAGCCACTATCGAGGACGGACAGATCCTGCGCATCGATCACTTCCTGAACCACCGGATCGAACCAGGCTTCATCTTCGAGATGGCCCACGAGCTGGCCCGCCGGCTGTCTTTCTTCCAGCCCAACGTCATTTTGACTGCTGAAGCCAGCGGGATCGCTCCGGCGCTGGTGGTAGCCCAAGCCCTCAGCGTGCCGCTCCTCTACGCCAAGAAGTACGCCCCTCAGGTCGAGTCTCCGGCGATCTCCCGGGTCATCCCCTCACCCACCAAAGGCGGCCACACCCGCCTGGTACTATCCCGTCGCTACCTCGCTCCAGGCCAGCGGGTGGTCATCGTCGATGACTTTCTCGCCAACGGGCGCACTGCCTTGGCCCTCGTGGAAATGGCACGGGAAGCCGGCGCCGAAGTGATGGGAGCAGGCTTCATCGTGGAAAAACGCTTCAGGCACGGACGGGAACACATTGAGGCACTGGGAGTCCCGGTCGCCACCCTCGCCCAGGTGGAACGCATCGAAAACGACCGGGCGATTTTGACCCAGGCCGGATACGACTGAGGGGGATAGGGCTGGCCAGCCTCCCTGACCATTCCCCTCCCACACCACCCGACATGTGGGTCCGCACCGGGGGGTTCGAGTCGTTGACGATCATACTTGCACCCGCAGGAGTGCGCCCATGCTGGGCGCACCAAAAAAAGCCGACCGGCTCACACCGGTCGGCTCTGGCATGGCTTGCCGCAGCCTGAGGGATGCCTACTTGGCGGCGAGGGCAGTCTTGATCTGCTCAAGCGTGCTCGGGTCTTCGATGGTGGTCAGATCACCCGGGTCGCGGCCTTCGGCCAGGGCCTGGATGGAGCGACGCAGCATCTTGCCGGAGCGGGTCTTGGGCAGGCCGGAGATGAAGTGCACGCGGGCCGGGCGGGCGATGGCGCCGAGGCTGCCGTCGACGAGCTTCATGACGGCCTTTTCGAGCTCGACGACCTTCTCGGGGCTATCGACGCTGGCCGGGTCCTTGACCACCGCGAAGGCCATGGGCATCTGGCCCTTGAGCGCGTCGGCCACGCCCACCACGGCCACTTCGGCAATCGCCGGGTGGGCCTGCACGGCCTCCTCGATCTCGCGGGTGCCGAGGCGGTGGCCAGCCACGTTGATCACGTCGTCGGTGCGGCCAAGGATCTTGTAGTAACCCTTGTCGTCCTTGATGCCCCAGTCGAAGCTGGAGTAAACCTGCGGCTCCTGGAACAGCGTGAAGTAGGTGGACACGAAGCGCTTGTCGTCTCCCCAGATGGTGGACAGGCAGCCCGGCGGGAGCGGCGGCACGACGCCGACGATGCCCTTCTCGTTGGGGCCGCACTCGGAGCCGTCGTCGCGGAACAGACGCACATCGTAGCCATACACCGGAAAGCCGGGGGAGCCGAGCTGGACGTCCTGCTTCTCGACGCCAGGCATCAGCGACAACATGGCCCAACCGGTCTCGGTCTGCCAGTAGTGGTCGATGACCGGGATGCCCAGCTCGTCCATCATCCACTGGTGGGAGGTCTCGTCCATCGGCTCGCCGGCGCAGTACAGGGCACGGAGCTTGGAAAGATCGTAGGCCTTGAGGAAGGCCGGGTCCTGCTTCTTGAGCACGCGAATGGCGGTCGGTGCGCTGAACATCACGGTGACTTCCTGATCCTGGCAGATCTTCCACCAGATGCCGGCGTCGGGGCGCAGCGGCGTGCCCTCGTACATGATGGTGGCCATGCCGGCGATCAGCGGGCCGTAGATGATGTAGCTGTGACCGACGACCCAGCCGATGTCGGAGGTGGAGAAGAAGGTCTCGCCCGCGTTGCCGCAGTAGATGTGCTTCATGGAAGCGGCCAGGGCCACCGCGTAGCCGCCGGTGTCGCGCTGCACGCCCTTAGGCTTGCCGGTGGTGCCCGAGGTGTACAGGATGTAGCTGGGATCGGAGGATTCGACCCAGGTGACGGGCACGTCGGCGTCCAGGTGCTTGGTGCGCAGGGTGGCGTAGTCCACGTCGCGACCGGCGACCACGTTCATCTCGGTATCGAGGCCGCGGTTGACCATCAGCACGGCGGCGGGCTTGTGCTCGGCCAGGTTGATGGCTTCGTCGAGCAGGTGCTTGTAGGGCACCGGGCGGCCGCCGCGCATGCCGGCGTCGGCCGAGACGATCACGGTGGGCTTGGCATCGTCGATACGGGTGGCCAGCGAATGCGAGGCAAAACCGCCGAACACCACCGAGTGGATCGCACCGATACGGGTGCACGCCAGCATCGCGAAGGCGGCTTCGGCGATCATCGGCATGTAGATCAGGACACGGTCGCCCTTCCTGACGCCGAGATCCTGGTAGATCGCCGCCATGCGCATCACTTCGGCACGCAACTCGGCGAAGCTGTAGGTCTTTTCTTCGTTGGTCTCGGTGGAGATGTACACCAGCGCCTTGCCGTTGGGGTTGGTTTCGGCGTGGCGGTCGACAGCGTTGTAGCAGAGGTTGGTCTCACCGCCAGCAAACCATTTGACGAAGGGCGGCTTGGAGAAGTCGTAGATCTGCTCAGGCTTCTTGTTCCAGTGGATCAATTCGGCCTGCTCGCCCCAGAAGCCGTTACGGTCTTCGATGGAGCGTTTGTGAAATTCCTGATATGAAGCCATGGGTTCCTCTCCCTTATTCGAATGTCAGATTACTGTCGAATGGGCGATACGACCTTCATGGCGTTCGCCCTTTTTATTCGTTCTGCTGCAGTGTTTTCGCGACACCGGTTTCAGCTGCACGTGCGAGGACGTCAAGCGGGAGACCGGGCGCGAAACTGGATTCTATCAATTCCAGCAAAGGCAGGAGAGTCCGTATGGCATCCGGGAGCTGGCGACGCACTTCAGCATCGGGCCCGACACTGCGCAGGCGCTGGAGAATCTGATCGATACTGACCAGCGCACGGGCACCAGCAGCGATCATGTCCGACGTGATTTCCCCCTTTTCACCCATAACCCGGTTGCCACCGGCCGCCCGCCCGGCCGCAATCCGCTGGACCGCCACACCGATCAGATGGCTCACCGTGTGTGCCCGGCCCGATTCGGAAGACGACAGACCAATGGTGATCTGGATCCGGATCCGCTCCTCCCGGTAGGTCATCACGATGTTCTCGATGGCCGCCCGCAGACGCATGGCAAAGGCACCCGCGCCGTCCATGTTGGTGTTGGGCGAAACGATCGCGAACCGGGCAGGGGCCAACTCAGCCACCGTATCCTCCTGGCGCAGCTTGGTCGCCAGGATCTTGGAAAGTTTTCGGTTGATCAACTGGGCCACATGGGCGCCGTAACGGGCCACCAGGACATCGAACTGGTCGATCTCGATCACCATCACCGCCAGATCCTTGTGATGACGCTGGGCCAGGGCCAGCTCCTGGGCTGCATGGTGATGGAGATAGGATGGGGTGACCAGGCCCGAGGAGGGGTCCACCGGACTGGCCGTCGCCAGGGCCGCCCTGCTCTCCTCCAGGTCCCGCTGGGTGCGGGCGAGCTGAGTCAGGGCTTCAAGGCGGGCCAGCAACTCCACATTGCCGATGCTCTTGGAAATGAAGTCGGTGGCACCCGCACTCTTGGCCTTGACCCGCACTTCCGGCTCGTCGTCACCGGAGATGACGACGACCGGCAGGGTATTGATCCGTGAAATGCGCGAAGTCCGGATGCGCTCCAGAAGACCATAACCATCCAGACGCGGCATGCCGATATCGGTGATGACGGCCTGGATGGTGGGGTCCACCATCAGCGTCTGCCAGCCGGCTTCGCCATCCGCTTCCTCCCGCACATCGAAGCGATCCCTCACATGCCGGGTGATGGAGGCTCTCACCATCCGGGAATCATCAATGATCAGAACACGGGGATGAGTCTGATCGGTGCCGTCGCTCATAGTGGGCTCGCTTCGATTCGGATTTTGTCAATTTACGGCAATTACTGTCCGTCCCTTGACCCGTCCAGCAATGAAATCATCAAAAACACCGGGAAGCTCTGCAAACGGTACGGTGCGGGTCATCTCCGCCAGATGGCGGGGTTTGAGGTCGGTGGCCAGACGGTCCCAGACCCGTGTCCGTGTCGGGAAACCCATGTAGCCGGAATCCACCCCCAGCAGGCTCACACCTCGCAAAATGAAGGGAAAGACAGTCGTCGGGAGATTGATGCTCTGGGCGTTGCCGATGCTGGCCACGGTTCCAGCCTGTTTCATGGTGGACAGCACCCACGCCAGAATGTCGCCGCCGACGTTGTCGACTGCACCCGCCCACAGCCCTGCATCAAGCGGGCGGGTCTTGGCCGGGTCGATGGAGTCACGCAGCTTGATCTCGGCAGCCCCCAGACGCTTGAGATATGCCTCCTCGTGGGCCTTTCCCGTCAGGGCAACCACGTGATAGCCGAGACCGGCCAGCATGTCGATGGCCAGCCCACCAACTCCACCGCTGGCCCCCGTGACGATCACCGGGCCGTTCTCGGGACGCAGGCCGTTGTCTTCCATCCGGACAACCCCCAGCGCCGCCGTGAAACCCGCCGTTCCCAAGGCCATGGCATCCAGCAGGGACATCCCTGCGGGGAGGGGCACAACCCAGCCAGCGGGCACCCGGGCATACTCGGCATAGCCCCCATGGTGAGCGACGCCGATATCGAAGCTGGTGGCAATCACGGGGTCACCGGTCTTGAAGCGGGGATCACTGCTCTCAACCACCGTACCCGACAGATCAATCCCACCAATGCAGGGAAAGCGCCGGATGATCTTGCCCGCACCCGTCGCGGCCAGGGCATCCTTGTAATTGACGCTGGAGTAGGCCACCTTGACCAGGACCTCACCGGCGTCCAGTTGTGCGGCGGGAAAATCCTCCAGGGCCGACACCACCTTGCGGTTATCGTCCTGACGGATCACGAGGGCCTTGAAGCTGGACGGAATGCTGGACATGCTTTCTCCTCTTGAATCGGCAGCGGGCAATGCCCTGCGCCTCGTTATGGGTCGGCTGATTATAGCTCCGCCATCGGGATGCACGCCCAGCCTCAATCTGCCGGAAAAGATGCCGTAAAGGACATCACCACTCGCCGGAGCAGCCTCATGGCCCTTTTGACCCACGCCCTAGACAGCATCGATTCCTACGTCAGCTTTTTTAGTCACCAGCCATTGCCCGTGCTGAAGCACACGGTCAAGGAACTGAACGTGATGCGGGAGGCAGAAGAGCACATCAACGGACGGACGGTGGCTGCGCTGGTGCTCGGTGACCCGATGATGACCCTGAAAGTGCTGATCCATATCGAAGAAAACCGGCGCGCACGTCAGAACCATGACATCACGACGGTGGAGCGGGCCATCATGATGATGGGCATATCCCCCTTCCTGAAGAACTTCTCGGAGATGCCCACCGTAGAAGAGCAGATTTCAGATCACCCCAAAGCCCTGGTTGGGGTCCTCAAGGTAATCGGACGGGCCCGACGGGCTGCCCGTTACGCGCGCGACTGGGCAATCCTTCGCCACGACCTGGATGTGGATGAGATCACGGTTGCGGCGCTCCTCTCGGAGGTCACCGACATCCTGTGCTGGTGTTTTGCCCCGACCCTCACCCAGAAGGTCCATGAAATGCAACATCATGACCGGAACCTCCGATCCAGCGCCGCCCAACGTCAGGTTTTCAACTTTTCAGCCAAGGAACTTCAGCTGGCAATCGTCCGCTACTGGCATCTGCCCGAACTGCTGGTGTCCATGATGAACGAACAGCAGATCCACAACCCCCGGGTACGCACCGTCCAGCTTGCCAACAGCCTGGCCCGCCATACAGCCCAAGGCTGGGATAATCCTGCCATCCCCGATGATCTGGCCGCCATCGAAGCGCTGCTTCATATTGGCCGGGAAAGCCTGCTCCACCGTCTGTCAGTTCCCCATGAAGCTGCCGAAGTCCTGCTGAACGCGGGAGGCACGCCCGAAGGCGCACTTCCACCCCCCCCTTGAGACCGAAAGGGATACGACGGCCAGCTCACTGGATGGAAGAACGGGACTCCAGGTCCTCCCAACGCATCAGGGCCCCTTCTATCTCTCCCTCCAAAACCTGCAGACGCTGAGTGAGCTTTGGCACTTCTGCAGGCACGTCCCGATACGTAGCAGGATCGTTCAACTGGGCCTGCAGCCTTGATTGCTCCTCTTCGAGGGCGGAGATCCGCTCAGGCAAGGCATCAAGCTCCCGCTGCTCCTTCCAGGTCAGCCGGGCAGACCTGGAAGGAGCAGCGGCCGCCACCGGCGCAGAAATTTCCTTTTTCAGGGTAGCTGCCTTGGGCGCTAGGACAGGCTCCACAGCCTTACGCGAGCGCAACCAGTCCTCGTAACCACCTGCATATTCCTGCCAGAGCCCCTCCCCTTCAGCAGCGATCACCTGGGTCACCACGTTGTCCAGAAAGGCGCGGTCGTGGCTGACCAGAAAGACCGTACCGTCGTAGCTGGCCAGCAGGTCCTCCAGCAGGTCGAGAGTCTCGATATCCAGGTCGTTGGTGGGCTCATCCAGCACCAGAACATTGGCAGGGCGCGCAAAAAGGCGGGCCAGCAGCAAGCGGTTGCGCTCCCCTCCGGACAGGGACTTGACTGGCGACCGGGCTCGCTGAGGCGAAAACAGGAAATCTCCCAGATAGCCGATGATGTGCGTCCGGTGACCCGCGATTTCCACATAATCGGAACCCGGGCTGATCACTTCGGTCAGTGGCGCCTCTGGATCCAGCTGGGCACGCAACTGATCGAAGTACGCCACCGTCTGCCGGGTACCCCTCCGCACGTCACCCTCGTCTGGTTCAAGTCCGCCGAGGATCAATTTGAGCAGGGTGGTCTTGCCCGCTCCATTGGGACCAATCAGGCCAATCCGGTCACCCCGCAGGATGCGGGTGGAAAAATCCCGCACGACCACACGTTCGCCAAAACGCTTGGTCACACCATGCAACTCCGCCACCATCTGGCCGCTGCCCTCGCCTCGATCCAGGGCCAGCTTGACGCTGCCCATGCGATCCCTGCGAGCACTGCGCTCGCCGCGCAGGGCCTCCAGACGCCTCACCCGTCCCTCGTTACGCGTGCGCCGGGCCTCGACCCCCTTGCGGATCCACACCTCCTCCTGAGCCAGCAACTTGTCAAAACGGGCGTTGGCCTTCTCCTCCGCCTCCAGTTGCTCCGCCTTGCGCGCCAGATATTCCTTGAAGCGCCCCGGATAACTGCTGAGGATGCCCCTGTCAAGCTCGACAATCCGGGTTGCAACATTGTCCAGGAAGACCCGATCGTGGGTGATCACCACCACGGCACCAGGAAAGTCCCGGATCAGCGCCTCCAGCCACAGGATGCCGTCGATATCCAGATGGTTCGTCGGCTCGTCCAGCAGGAGCATTTCCGGCTCGCCCACCAGCGCCCGGGCCAGTGCCACCCGCTTGATGCCACCGCCAGACAGGCTGCCCACGGCCACATCCCCGGACAGCTTGAGCTGACCGAGCACCTGCTCAACCCGCTGCTCGAGGCGCCAGGCCTGGGCCTCCTCCACCCGATGCTGGAGATCCTCAAGGCGCTTCAAGGCCGCTTCGCCATGATCCTCGGCCACTGTCAGCATGGCTGCATGATAATCAACCAGGAGCTGGGCCACATCTCCAAGCCCGTCTGCAACCGTGGCATAGACGCTGCGTTCAAGAGGGAAATCCGCCTCCTGGGGAACATAGGCAACCCGGGTGCCTGGCTGACGCCACAGTCGTCCATCGTCAAGGGTGACCTGCCCGACCAGAACCTTGAGGAGACTGGACTTGCCACTGCCATTACGGCCGATCAAGGCAACACGTTCGCCTTCGTCCAGTTGAAAAGCGGCCTGATCCAGCAGGGCCACATGGCCAAAAGCGAGACAGGCATCGTCAAGGGTAATCAGCGGCATCGGTCAGTCGGGTAAAAGGCAGGAAGGTGGCAATTCTACCCCTGCCGACCGCCTTCAAGGCTGCCGGACGTCCAGAGCCGTCTCCACATCATTTTTTCAGCCAGACCTATTGACTCAGGGAAAGGCTATCTGTTTAATAAGAATTGTTCTCAATATCTTTTAATATCGTGCCTGATCTCACGCCTCCGAGTATCGACCCGCCTCTTGCCGCCGGCCCCATCACGCCCCGGAACGACATGGACAAGCCCGTGCGGAGTGCAGAGCTGTTTCAAGGACGGACCTGTATCTTCATCGAACACCGAGGAATGCTCTATGCGCTGCGTACAACCAGAGCCGGCAAGCTGATCTTGACGAAATAAAACCCTCCGATCACACCCTGCGCCCACGCGTCAACGCCTGTTCATCCAGCTGAATCAAGGACATCCCATGTACGTATGTGTCTGCCGTGCCGTCACCGAAAAGCATATTGAAACTGCCGTCAAAGCAGGCGCTCGTCGACTGCGGGATCTTCGGGTACAGTTGGGGGTCACGGAAGAATGCGGACGTTGCGCCAAATGTGCCAAACAGTGCCTTGAAGGTGCTGTTGATCAGGCAAGCACGTCTGCCCCCCGTCCCCGGCACTACCCCTTGATTCAGGAGGCAGCATGAAAGGCGACAAAAAAGTCCTGCAACATCTCAACAAGCAGCTCACCATCGAGCTGACCGCCATCAACCAGTACTTCCTGCACGCACGGATGTACAAGAACTGGGGATTGACCAGGCTGGGCAAACATGAGTACGAAGAGTCCATCGAAGAGATGAAGCATGCCGACATGCTCATCGAGCGGGTACTCTTCCTGGAGGGCCTGCCCAACCTGCAAAACCTGGACAAGCTGCTGATCGGAGAAGAGGTACCGGAATGCATCCGTGGCGACTTGAAACTCGAGCAGAGCGGCCACGCCCACCTGATCGAGGCCATTGCCTACTGCGAATCCGTAAAGGATTACGTCAGTCGCGACCTCTTTCAGCACATCCTCGAAGATACCGAAGAGCATATCGACTATCTGGAAACCCAGCTTGATCTGATCGAAAAAGTCGGCATCCAGAACTACCTGCAGTCCCAGATGGAGGCTGGTTCCTGAGGGGCTTCCCTCCTCCAGCCACTTCCGCCTAACGAAGACGTGGCATTTTCCCGGCACTCCGGGATAGAATGCGCACCTTCCTCTCTCCGTAGTTCAATGGATAGAACGGGCGCCTCCTAAGCGCCAGATACAGGTTCGATTCCTGTCGGGGGGACCAGGAAACCGTCTCAGACTGAATCAGGCTGCATCAAAGAAAGCGCTAAGAGCCCGCAAATGCGGGCTTTTTTGGTTTTTGGGCGTATCATCGCGTATCAGGAAACAGCACCCAAGCGCATGGATTTTGGGGGTATATCCGGGGGTAGTTTTCAGTACCCCCGCGTTTCCTCAGTCCAGATACCCCCAAAGGACGCCCGATGCCCCTCACCGATACCGCGATCCGCAAGGCCAGGCCCGGCGAAAAGCCCTACAAGCTGACCGACGAAAAGGGCCTCTTCCTGCTCGTCGGGGTCAAGCCCGGCGCCCTTTACTGGCGGATGAAGTACCGCTTCGCCGGTAAGGAAAAGCTGCTTGCCCTGGGTGTCTATCCCGAAGTCTCCCTGAAAACCGCCCGCCAGAAACGGGACGATGCCCGCCGGCTGCTCGATGCCGGGACGGACCCGGCCGAAGCCCGCCGCGTCGAAAAGATCGCCCGCAAGGTGGCCGCGGCAACCTCCTTTGAAGCCGTGGCCCGTGAGTGGCACGAAAAGAAGCGTCACGAGTGGGTGGATACCTACGCGGCAAAGGTGCTCACCTCGCTTGAACAGGATCTGTTCCCGACCCTTGGGCGCCGGCCGATTGCTGAAATCAGCTCTGCCGAACTCCTGGCCGCCCTGCGCAAGATCGAAGCCCGCTGCGCCCTGGAAACCTTGAAGCGGGTCCGCCAGCGAGCCAACGACATCTTCCTGCACGCAATCGCCACCGGCAGCGCCGAAAACAACCCGGCTGCGGGGCTGCACAAGGCGGTGAAGACCGCGCCCGTAGAACACCGGCCTGCGCTGCACCCTTCGGAGCTGCGCGAGTTCTTCATCCGCCTGGATGCGGTGCGCGTGTCGAAGATGGTCAAGAACGCCGTACTGCTGCAAGTCCTCACCTTCCTTCGCCCTGGCGAGCTGCGGGGCGCCCGGTGGGCGGAAATCGACCTGCCGGCCGGCGTGTGGGTGGTGCCGGCGGAGCGTGACCGCAGCCGCGGGCTTGTGGGAATGAAGATGCGGGAAAGTCACACCGTTTCGCTTTCGTCGCAGGCCGTCGAAGTGCTCCGGGATCTGCACGAGATCACCGGAAACCGTGACCTCGTTTTCCCCAACCGCAACAACCCGCTGCGCCCCATGAGCAACGGCACGGTGAACAGCGCCCTGCGGGCGATGGGCTATGCCGGCGATGAGGTGACGGGCTCAGGCTTCCGGGCAACCGCAACCGGCGCCCTGCTTGAGCTGGGATGGCGGCCCGAGGTGATAGACCGCCAGTTGGCCCACCGGGAGCGGAAGGAGGTTTTCGGGGCCTACTCGCACCAGGCCGAATACCTGGCCGAACGCCGCAAGATGATGCAGCAATGGGCGGACTGGCTCGACCAGGTGAAGAGCGGGGCAAACGTCGTGCCGATCCGTGGGCACGCTGCATGAGGTAACGGACACAAGGGCAGCACGCCGCGCCTACCTCGACGGGGGGAACACCGGGCACCTTCACCCGGCCGGCGCGGCACCTCTTTTGAAGGGCGCACGAAGGAAGCGCATGCCAAAGAAAAAACAGGCAAACAAACAATCAAATCCGAGCCGATTTTTTGACCCACGTCCGCATTCACCGATAAAACAATTCTCACCTCCAACCGCTTTGATGATGAAAGCCGGGCGTTTAGCAGGATTTGAGGGGCGCGACGGGTGGCCGGATGAGCTATCAGTCCGGGAATTTTCGGGGTTACAGTTTCCTGACAGTGGATTGGCGCAGGCCGACTTCCTGCGGGCCTTATGGGGGTATGAGTGGTCGGAGTGGCTCGGGGAGCATGGCGCCACGGTAATTAGAGACAACGCGCCTGGCCCTGGCCTTTGCCGTGTCTCGGGTGCGGATGTTCTTCATCTGTACGGTGTAGAGCCAAGCGAGCTGTTGCGGGAATGGTTTGCATCGTCCGATTCACCAGCCTATCAGTTGATTCGTGGCCGCCACGCCGGGGCCTGTCCTGTCTCGACTGAGCCTGCCATATCACAAAAAGTCGGCAGCGCCGTTGCTCCCACAACCCAAAGAGGGCGGGTGAAGTTCGTGCTCGAAGAGTGCGAGAGGCGGGCAAAAGAGAATGAAATTCCCTTCGACCGCTCGAAGATGCCGGGTAATAAACAGGATTTCCTGGATTTGATGAAAAGAATGGAGCCCAGCTTCAAAAATATGGCCCTCGCCAGCCTGGGCCGTTATCTCAAGAGGCAGTGCACGTGGGGACTTTCGGCAGCGTCAAACGCCTCTGCCACGCCTTTATACGAAAAACTTTTTCCAGAAGCTTTCGCCAAGCCTAGGGCAGTTTTGAAAAAAGCGTAAATATTTAAGTGACTGATTTGTAAACACCTACCCTAGGGCACCCTGGGGCAGTTTTTCCGGGTGCCCTAGGGTGCCCTAGGTGATTCGACGAAAAGCAGTGTTCAGTATTCGTGTCGTTCCAACCCGCCAACCACGAGGGCGACACGACATGAAATTGCACATCATCACCAGGGCGCACCGCCTGGGAACATCTGAGTTTGCCGCGGCCCTTCGTGCCGCTGGCCATGCGGTGCAGCCGCAAAGCATCCGCCGCTATCTGGTCGAAAAGGGTCACTACCTGGGGGAGCGTCCCTTCAAGCTGCCGAATGGCCGGCTGTTGTGGGATGCCGCGGCCGTTGAGCGACTGACCGCGCTGCAAAAGCGGGGGGCTGGCAAATGAAAATCCGCCCCATAGCAGACAAAACGACACCCGCCTCGCACCTACCCGATCCGGCCGCCCCACCTATCCCCGACGCGCTCCGCAATTTCGACGCCCTGCCGGATGCGGCAAACGTGCGTCTGCCGGTGGTATGCGCTCTTTTCGGAATCAGCCCCCCGACTGCTTGGCGCTGGGTCAAAAAAAGCAAGCTTCCGGCCGGCCGGAAGCTCTCCGAGCGAGTGACCGCCTGGAACGTAGGCGAGCTGCGCAAGGCTCTGAATGGGGAGGCGTGGCAATGACCCATCATTCTTGGTGTAGATCTTGCGCAGGCACAGAAGAAATGGCAAAGACGGTCGGGATGTGGCCTGCCCGGCCTGGGGAGTCATGGTCAGATCTGCGTTACCGGATTAAACAGAAGCTGATGTGCGGACAGTCCGCCGGCGACAGAAATCGTCCGTGGTACGAGACAGCAGCGGGTATCAAAACGAAGGGCAATGAACTCGGACTCACCATAGAAGCCGGAGAATCGTTACCTCACTTTTTGTCCAGGGTGGCGGAGCACGTCAAATGATCGATACCGCCTCTATCCTCGATCAGTTCCGACGTGCTGCCGAAGCCCGCGGCCTGCGCCTGCCTGACCACCTCGACGCTGACGGCAAGCTGCACCGCTGCGAGCTGCGGGACGGACCCGCCCGCAAGCTGGACGGCGCCTATCTGCTGCACCTCGATGGTGTGCCGGCCGGTGGCTTCCAGAATTTCAAGGATGGCCTGGAGTGGGAAAACTGGCGTGCCGACATTGGCCGCCAGCTCACGCCCGAAGAGGAAGCCGCCAACCGCGCCCGCATGGAAGCCCAGCGAGCCACCCGCGAGGCCGAAGCCAAGGTCAAGCGGGACAAGGCCCGCCGCAAGGCGAACGCGATCTGGAGCGGTGCCAAGCCGGCCCCGGACGATCACGCCTACCTGCAACGCAAGGGCGTCCCGTCCTTCGGCCTGCGGGTGGCCTCCTGGCCAAAGTGGCAGGAGGTGCGCCCCGGTGAATGGCGTGAAGAGCGCATCCTGGGCGCCTTGCTGGTGCCCATGCGCAGCCCCTCGGGAACCCTGCACAGCCTTCAGGCGATCTATCCCGACAAGGTGGACGGACGCGACAAGGACTTTCTGCCCCACGGCGAGAAGGCCGGCAAGTTCCATCTGATTGGCGAGATCACCCCCGACCTGCCCGTATGCGTGGCCGAAGGCTACGCGACGGCTGCCAGCGTCCACCAGGCTGTCGGCTGGCCGGTGGCGGTGGCCTTCGACGCGGGCAGTCTCGAACCTGTTGCCCGCGCCCTGCATGAGGCGCACCAGGGCGCCGGCTTCATCGTGTGTGCCGATGACGATCACCAGACCGCCGGCAACCCTGGCCTGACCAAGGCCCGCGCTGCCGCCGCCGCTGTCGGGGGCGTGGTGGCGGTGCCCGACTTCGGGGCGGACCGACCCGAGGGCGCGACCGACTTTAACGATCTGCACGCGCTCGCCGGCCTCGATGCCGTGCGCCGCATCCTCGAAGCGGCCCGCGCTTTGCTGGCAGGCCCGCAGGGCGACGAAACGCCCGCCGATGCACCTTCCCCCACACCCGAAGCTGAAACGCCCGCCAGCGGCCCGGAAACGGCCCCCGCTGCACCCTCGGACGAACCCGAGAAGCCCACCAAGCGCCCTCGCTCCAAAGCCAAGGGCAAGGCGCCCGGCGTGCAGGCGCCTGCACAGGGCGGCGAGGTGTTCGAGCTGCGCGACGGCAACGACGGCCGCGGCGTGTATCGCCTCAAGGTAGAGCGCCGCGGCGAGGGCTGGGAAACCGTTGAACAGTTCGTGTGCGCCCCTCTCGAGATCACGCACCAGGTACGTGACGCCCGCGGGGAAAACTGGCAACGCCTGGCCACCTTCAACGACCACGACGGCCGCCGCCGCCGGGTACTGGTGCCTGATGACATGCTCGAAGGCGACGGCGCCGCCCTGGCCCGCCTGCTGCGTGCTCAAGGCCTGTTCATTGGCGACAACAAGGGCGGCTTGCTCAAGATGTACGTGAACCGCTCCCGGCCGCCAGCCCGCGCCCGTCTTACGGCCCGCATCGGCTGGCACGATGACTGCACCACGCCCGGCCGCTGGTCCTTCGTGCTGGGGGGCGACCATGACCCGCTGGCCGCGCCCGATGCCGAGCTGTGGCTACACGCGGCACAGGGCAGCGGACATGCTCAGTTCAAGCAGGCCGGCACCCTCGAAGACTGGCGGGCCAACGTGGCCGCCCTGGCAGTGGGCAACAGCCGGCTGACCTTCGCCCTGTCCGCAGCTTTCGCAGGGGGCTTGTGCTGGCTGCATCCCAACGTGTCGGGGGGCTTCCACTGGGCCGGTGGTTCGAGCCTGGGCAAGTCTGCCTTGCTCTACTCCGCAGCGAGCCTGTGCGGCCCTGCCGCGTACCGCAAGACATGGCTGCTCACGGCGACCGCGATTGAAGGCGTAGCCGCCGGGCACTGTGACGCGCCCCTTCTGTTGGACGAACTCAAGCAGGCCGGCAACCCCAAGGACGTGGCACAGGCCGCCTACATGCTCACCAGCGGGCAGGGAAAAGGGCGAGGCCAAGCCGCCGGGGGCCTGCGGGAAACCGCGTCTTTCTCCCTGCTCTTCCAGTCAAACGGGGAAATCGGGCTGACGCAGTTTCTCGAAGAGAACCAGGAACGCGCCTACGCGGGGCAGGAGGTGCGCTTCTGCGAGCTGCCCGCCGATGCCGGCGCCGGCTTTGGCTGCTGGGACGAGCTGCACGGCCTGCCCGATGGCGCCCGCTTCTCCGAAACCCTGCAACGCAACGCTGCCAAGCACTACGGCACAGCCTACCCCGAGTTCATCCGCCACGTGGTCGTGGAGCGGGAAGAGATGCCTGCCCAGTTCGAAGAGCTGCGACGTGCCTTCGAAGACCGCGCTCTGACCAACAAGGCTGGCGGGCAGGCGATCCGGGCAGCAACGCGCTTTGCTGCGGTGGCCTATGCGGGCGAAAAGGCGACCGAGTGGGGCTTAACCGGGTGGCCGCAGGGTGAGGCCGTCAAGGCGGCTTTCCGCATGTTCAAAGACTGGCTGCACGCCTTCGGCGGTGAAGAGAACCGGGAGCCCCGCAAGATGGTGGAACAGGTGCAGGCGTGGATTCAAGCCCATGCAGGCGCCCGCCTGGAAGACTGGCGACGCCCGAGTATCAGCGACACCCACGCCCCGCGGACGATGAACCGGGCCGGCTGGAAACGCCCGACCAAGGACACGGCAAGCCTCAACGAAGCCGATCACGTCTTCGAGTATCTGATTTATCCGGCGGTGTTCAGGTCGGAGCTGTGCAACGGTTTCGACCCGGCGCAGGTGGCAAAAGAGCTGGCTGTCCGCGGTCTGCTGGTGCGGGACGGGGCACACCTCCAAGTCAAGGCGAGGGAGCCCGGCGCCGCCAAGCCGGGGCGGTTCTTCCTGCTTGCTCCTGGCATTCTGGAAGGCATCGACGGCAATGATTGATTGGGCGTCACTTGTCGCCGATTCCGCCCCCAAACAGGCCGAAACACCCACTTTTGACCCTCTGTTCCCACAAAAAGTGGGAACAGATTCGGGGGGAGTGGGAACAAAATCACTCTCTCAAGCCATTGAACAAAAACAGGTTTTTGAATCTGTTCCCACTGTTCCCAGTGTTCCCACCGTTTTTGAAAGGGCGAGGGTAAGCGAAGATGAAAAACTCAATCAATCGTCATTTTCTGATCCGGCGGGGGGTGGGGTTCAAGGGCGATCTGCGCCGCATAAAACACCCATCGAAACGTCTTGCCGGAGCTGCGAACACTTTGCCCAGCCGGGCCTCTCTGATGGCCTGTGCAGTGGCCGAACAGACCTTCCTCCTGCCTTCGGGCCGGAGCACCCCTTGCACCGGCTGCCCGCCGATCGCGGAGCCCACTGCCACGCCTGGCGACTGCATCCATTCTGGTGACTCCGACAGCCTGGCAAGGGGGGTGTCAAAAAGTAGCGGCCCGACCCTCTCCTAGACCGCTCGGTTCTCTTTTCACGCAGCGCCGCGAAATGGACAGGGGGGAGGGGGTGGCCAAAGTCCCGACCGACACCATGCAGGACCGTACGGTTAGGCCCGCTTTCATGGCCGGCGAAAAATACCCCCCCGGGGGGGTCAAGGCTTTCTTTTCAGTGGCTCTCAGGCTGGAGGCCAAAAAACCAGTGGGAACAGTGGGAACAGTGGGAACACAAGCCGGAAACCCAAGCGGGGCGCGGCTTTCCAAGGGTCTATGTTGTTCCCACTCTAAGTTAACTAAGTGGGAACAGTGGGAACAAATACCCTCTTCCTCTTTTCCTTCCTTTGCCCCTGTTTCGCAAACTGGCGCCCCCCCTGCACCCCCCGGCTGTGCTGCGCTTTCCATCGCGCTTGGTAATCCCGCGTGACGGACTGCGCATCGGCGCTGGCTGCACGCACAGAGCCTAGAAAAATTGCTTGGCGAAGTTGGCAAGGGCGACCCCAAGCACTGCGGCGAGCATCCATGTGAGCTTGTCGAACTTGGCATCGACCACGGCAAATTTTCCATCCAGCTTGGTTTCAAGGCGATCCAAATGGGCGGTAGTGACCAAGCCTTCGTGCGCCTTCACGATCGTGCGCACGACAGCTTCAGCCTGCTCCTGTGGGATGCCGGCCTGTTTCAGCTCCGAGACAAGCTCAAGGGTATCGACGGTGATTGTGCTCATGGCCTCATTGTAGCCTCACGTTGATGCGCGATGATACGTCGTAACATGCCGAGCTTGACCGAGGCCGGCGAGCTGGCAGATACTCCGGCTGCCCCGAAACAGAGGGGCCGGGTTTGGAAGCCCGAACGACAAAGGCGGACACCAGCCGCCAAGCGGCTTTTTTTGCGTCCGTACGCCCGTGGTGCGCCCTCGATCAATGGCGGGCCGGGCAGGGAGGCTTCGGCCTGCCGGTTCCTTTGTCCCGGTCTTCCAACCCCGCTTTGGCCCGCCCCCCGTTTGGAAGCGAGGGGCGGATTCAGTCCGACAAAGGAGCCCCGCACCATGGCAACCCATGCCCCGGCGTGCACACGTCTGCACACGCCCCGCCGCACCCTCAAGCTGTTCCCGTCCCTCGCTCTCTATCGCGCCCTGCGCCCCTTCACCGGCCCCGTGCTGGCCTGGCGTGTGGCCTTCGCCTGGGGGGCTGCATCATGACCGCCTCCAAGCCCCCCGCCCCGGCTCCGGCCCGCCCCCGCCAGTTTGTGGCCCGCGAGGCCAGCCCCCTGTATGCGTCGCCCCTCGCCCGCTGCCCGCTCGACCCCGCCGCCATGGACCGGGAAGACAGGCTGATTGCCCGCGCCAAAAAGGCATTGGCCCGCCGCCTGGCAGCGCCCGGGGCTGCGATTGATTCACCGGCTGTGGTGCGTGACTTCCTGATGTTGGAGCTTGGCGAAGAGGCCCGAGAGGTGTTCTGCGCCCTGTTCCTCGACGCACAAAACCGGGTTTTGTCGTTCGAACCCCTGTTTGCCGGCACCCTCACGGAAACCAGCGTTTACCCCCGAGAGGTGGTGAGGCGGTGCCTTGATCTGAACGCCGCCGCGGTGGTCTTCGCCCACAATCACCCGTCTGGCGTGACTGAGCCTAGCAATGCCGATAAATACCTTACGGACAGGCTCAAAGCCGCCCTTGCGATGTTTGATGTTCGCGTCCTGGACCATTTCATCGTCGGTGGTGCGTCCCGCCCCCTGAGCTTTGTAGAAAGGGGGCTGCTATGACCGCCCCCCACCCTTCCCTGCCCGCCTGGCGGTGCTCTCCTGGCCGGCAGCTACCGCCCTACGCCCGTGACCTGGCAGACGCCCGCGCCCGTGATCTGGTGCCGGCGCTCCGGCAGGTTGTCGTCTATCTGGACCGCTGGCCGGTAGCCCCTGTAACGGCCCTGGGCTTGGCGATCTGCTGCCCGCCGGGCACTCACCCTGCCCGCCTGGATTGGCGTTACCTGGCGGCCCTGTCGGTGCTGGTGGTGGCCTCGCCCGGCATCCCTGCGGAACGCTTGCGCCTGCTGCTGGGGGAGCTGGTGGCGGCCCGCCCCAAGCGCTTGATCGTGCTCCGCCCTGGAGGTGTGCCAGTGGCAGAGTTTGTTATCAGTGACGCGGGCAGCAAGGAGGTTCAGCCATGAAGGCACCCCCCTTTGAACCTGCCAGCCCGGCCGAACGCGCCGTCCTGGCCCCTTCCATCGGGGATCCTCGCACCTGGCCGGCGGCATCGTGGCCAGATCCTCAACCGCTGCCCGAGGGCCTGGCCCCGGTGGCTCCCTTCGATCACGCCATGCTGCCCGACCGCCTGCGCCCCTGGGTGCAGGACGTTTCCGAGCGGATGCAATGCCCGCCCGACTTCGTGGCCGTGCCGATGGTGGCAGCGGCCGGCAACCTGATAGGCCGGCGCTGTGCCATTCGTCCGCAGGCTTTCAGCGATTGGCAGGAGTTCCCCAACCTGTGGGGCTGCATCGTGGGCAGGCCCGGCATGATGAAGAGCCCCGCCATGATGGCCGCCCTTGCCCCCGTGGTTCGCCTCGAAGCCCGCGCCCTCGAAGAATGGACCGCCGCACAAGGCCAATGGCGGGCAGAAAGCGAGATTGCCAAGGCCCGCGCCGAAGCCCGCAAGGGTGAGGCGACCAAGGCGCTCCGCAAGAACCCGGACGCCCTTGTGGACGTGACCAGCTTCCTGACCCCCGAGGCCGACGAAGCCCCGGTCCTGCGCCGTTACACGGTGGCGTCCGCAACGGTGGAGGCCCTGGCAGAAAAGCTGATCGAGAACCCCCGTGGCCTGCTGGTGGTGCGGGATGAGCTGCCGGGCTGGCTGGCCGGCCTGGATCGGGAGGACGCCGCCGAGCTGCGCGCCTTCCTCATGACCGGGTGGAATGGCAAGGATGGCTGGACCTTCGACCGCATCGGACGCGGGCATCGGCGCGTGCCGGCGGTGTGCCTGGGCGTGGTGGGCGGTGCCCAGCCCGGCCCCCTGGGGGAATACCTGCGGGCCGCCATGCGCGGCGGGGCTTCCGATGATGGGATGCTCGCCCGCTTCGGCTTACTGGTGTGGCCCGAGGCCGGCGGCAAGTGGAAGAACGTGGACCGCATCCCGGACGGCCCCGCCAAGCAATCCGCCTTTCAGGTGTTCGAAGACCTCGACGCCCTTGATGCCCTCGCACGTGGTGCCCACCAGGAAAGCGAGGATGCCCCGCCCTTCCTGCGCTTCGACCCCGAGGCCCTGGAAGCCTTCACGGACTGGCGGTGCAGCTTCGAGGCGGGCCTACGGACAGGCGACCTGTTCCCGGCCCTGGAATCCCACCTTGCCAAGTACCGCAAGCTGGTCCCGGCCCTCGCCTTGGTCTTCCACCTGGCGGACGGGCACGGCGGCCCGGTGGGCTTCCCGTCCACGCTCCGGGCGCTGCATTGGGCGGTGTATCTCGAGAGTCACGCCCGGCGCTGCTATGGCGTGGCACAGGCCGGCGAGGCGGACACGGCCCGGCGGATTCTGGAGCGGATTGCAAAGGGGGATCTGGCGCGGGAGGGCTTCGGGACGCGGGACGTATGGCGCCCCGGGTGGTCGGGGCTGGCCGATCAAAAGCAGGTTGCCGCGGGGCTGGATCTTCTGGCGGAGCTGGGGCACCTCGAAGCCTGGCAGGAGCCGACCCGCACCAAGCCGCGAACGCTCTACATCGTGAATCCGAAGTCTTCACCGCCCGCCATGGCGAGACACTGAGCGGGCCGAATTTTCCCCACATGCACCAGGGAGCGCACTGTCAAAACTGTCTTTTCTCAATTTGGCAGTTTTGGCAGTGACCCCGCGGGGGTGTATGGGGGAAATTTCGGGGGGCTCCTTGCCAACGAGCGCCGGACGGTAAAGGACGGGTTTGCAGCTTTCTTTGTCGTGTGTATGCTACACATCATGAACAGTGCCGACGTAATTAGAATGCTGAAAGCCGATGGCTGGGAAGAAGTCGCCACGCGGGGCAGCCATCACCAGTTCAAGCACCCCGCCAAACCCGGCCGGGTGACGGTGCCACACCCGAAGAAAGACCTTCCTACCGGCACGCTGCATTCCATCCTGAAACAAGCCGGCCTGAAGTAATGGAGAACACCACCATGCGCTACCCGATTGCAATCGAACCCGGCGGCGACGCCCACGCCTGGGGCGTTGTTGTGCCCGATCTGCCGGGCTGCTTTTCAGCAGGCGACACCCTTGACGAAGCCATTGAACAGGCACGCGAAGCCATCGTTCTTCACCTTGACTGGCTACTCGATGACGGGGAGGAAATCCCACCGCCCCGCCCCGTGAGTGAACACCAGGGCCGGCCGGAGTTTGCGGGCTGGATTTGGGCGGTGGTGGAGATTGACCCCGCGATGCTCGATAGCCAAGTCGAACGGGTCAATATCACCTTACCCCGGCGGGTGCTGTCTCGCCTGGATCGTGCGGCACGGGCGGCCGGGGAAACCCGGTCGGGCTACATCGCCCGCTTGGCGCTGGGGGAGCGGGTGTAGATCACCCTTCCTCTTCAACCTGACCGACGCCGGGCACGCCCCGGCGTTGTGCTTTCTGGGGCCGGTGTGAACATTTCGGATGGCTCAAAAGGTATAGGTTTTGAGCTAGGGTAAAGCCGGCCTGTTTTGCATGGCTCAAAACCGTTGTTTTGTATTTTGAGCCAGGCTAATATCTGAGCCATACATTTTGAGCCAGAAAGAAGCCCGCCATGTCCGCCATCGTCGCCTATGCCCGCGTCTCGACCGATGACCAAACCTGCGAGAACCAGCGCC
>NZ_JAQUVG010000158.1 GCF_028693495.1 Zoogloea sp.
GCATGTCACCGAAGAGCCCTTCGGCCTGTTCCGTGGTGAGGGAGCGGGCGCCTTTGGCGCCGCGGCCGATTTCCTTGATCAGGGGGGCGTAGGTCATGGAGTGGGACGGGGGAAAGGAAGATTTTGCCGAGTTTAGCGGATGGTGCGCGAACTTGTGGACGGCGGGATGTTCCACGCAGGGTGATGATCCTGGAGGGGAACGGTGATGGGAATCGACATGCGTTGGCTGTCGGGATTGTGCGTTGTGCTTGCCGGTGCCGCGCAGGCGACACCCCCGGTGGAGCGGATCCGGGTTCCGGAGGGTTTTCAGGTGTCACTTGTAACCGACCAGGTTCCGGGGGCGCGGGCGCTCGCCCTGGGCGAGTTTGCCGGCGGGCGGGGAGTGGTCTATGTAGGCAGTCGCTCTGCCGGCAAGGTCTATGGGGTGCAGCTGGACGGTAGTCGTGCCGTGGGGGTCCATGTGCTGGCCCGCGGGCTTGATCAGCCGGCGGGCGTGGCCTGGCATGAGGGCAGCCTGTATGTGTCGGCCATGTCGCGGATCCTGGCCCTGGATGGGGTAGGACAGCGCCTCGAAGATCCTCCGTCTCCCCGTGTGGTCACCGACCGCCTGCCTGCGGAGCGTCACCATGGCTGGAAGTTCATTGCCTTCGGCCCGGACGGCCGGTTGTACGTGCCGGTGGGTGCGCCCTGCAACGTATGCGAGCGGGATCCTGACCTGTACGCGAGCATTCAGCGGATGAATCCTGATGGCAGTGCGATGGAAGTGGTGGCCCGCGGGGTGCGCAACACGGTGGGCTTCGACTGGCACCCGGAGGACCGTCGTCTCTGGTTCACCGACAACGGTCGGGACATGCTCGGCGACGACCTGCCGGCCGATGAGCTGAACAGGGTGGACAAGCCCGGGCAGCATTTCGGCTTCCCCTATTGCCATCAGGGCAGTCTGCCCGACCCTGAGCTGGGACCGGGCCAGGGCTGCCAGGCCTATACGCCTCCGGTGGTCCGTCTGGGCGCCCATGTGGCAGCCCTGGGGATGCGTTTTTACACGGGCAGTCAGTTTCCTTCCGAATACCGGCACAACGTGTTCATTGCCGAACATGGCTCCTGGAATCGTAGCCGCAGGTCCGGTTACCGCGTTACCCGGGTAGAGGTCGGCACTCAGGGTAAAGCGCTGCGGTACTCTGTGTTTGCAGAGGGCTGGCTGCAGGTGGATGCCCTGGGGCGGGAGCGGGTGTGGGGGCGTCCGGCGGATGTGCTGGTGCTCCCCGACGGTGCCTTGCTGGTCAGTGATGATCAGGCGGGGGCCCTCTACCGGATCAGTTATACGGGGAGGCCCGGCGTTGCCAGGGCGGCTCCGCAGGCTGTTCCGATTGCATCCGGCGCAGACGATCGCTAGGCTCCGGTTTTTTCCCGCAACAGGAACAGCTAAATGAAAGTCGGTTTCATCGGTCTGGGCATCATGGGACGCCCGATGGCGCTCAATCTCCTCAAGGGTGGTTCTGACCTGACGGTCTGGGCCCGCCGCCCTGAATCCATGACGCCCTTGCTCGAGGCGGGTGCCCGGGGAGCCGGCAGTGCCGCCGAAGTCGCTGCGGCCTGCGACGTGGTGTTTTCCATGGTGGCGGACGCGGCCGACGTGGAGCAGGTGGCCCTGGGTGCTGCCGGTGTCGTCGAAGGGGCCCGGACGGGGTTGATCTTCGTGGACATGAGCACCATCGCGCCGGCCGCTGCCCAGGACATTGCGGCCCGGCTCGCGGACAAGGGGGTTACGATGCTGGATGCTCCGGTCTCCGGCGGCGAGGTGGGGGCGATCAGTGGTGCCCTGACCATCATGGTCGGTGGCGATGAGGCCGCCTTCGCCCGGGTACAGCCCCTGCTGGCCTGCATGGGCAAGACGGCCACCCTGATCGGCGGGCCTGGCGCTGGCCAGGTGGCCAAGGCCTGCAATCAGATCCTCACCGGCATCGGGGTGATGGCGGTGGCCGAGGCTTTCAATTTCGCCCGCAAGAGCGGGGTGGATGCCGCCAAGGTGCGGGAGGCGCTGCTGGGCGGTTTTGCCTACAGCAGGATCCTCGAGAACCATGGCCAGCGCATGCTGGACCGCAACTTCAAGCCGGGCTTCAAGGCCTGGATGCATCAGAAGGACATGAATATCGTGATGCAGGAAGCCCACCGCCTCGGCCTGATGCTGCCGGGCAGTGCCGCCACCGCCCAGCTCTTCAATGCCATGGTGGGGTCCGGGATGGGCGAGGAGGACTCCGTGGCCGCCCTGAAGCTGCTGGAAAACATGTCGGGAGCCTGAGATGCGGGTCGGATTCGTGGGCATGGGGGTGATGGGCCTGCCGATGGCCCGCCACCTGCTGGCGGCTGGTCATGATCTGGCCGTCTGGGCCCGCCGCCCGGCCTCGGCTGACGCGATCGTGGCTGAGGGTGCCCATTTGTGTGTGACTCCCGCCGAACTGGCGGCACGTTCCGAAGTGGTGATTTCCGTCGTCACGGCCAGCCGTGATGTGGAGGAACTGGCCCTGGGGCCGGACGGCCTGATCGAGGGTCTGGCCTCCGGGGCGGTGCATGTGGACATGAGCACCATCGCTCCGGCCACCGCCCGTATGCTGGCTACCCGCTATGCGGAAAGGGGCATTGGCTGGCTGGATGCCCCGGTATCGGGGGGCGAAGCCGGTGCCCGGGAGGCCACGCTGGCGATCATGGTTGGCGGGGCGGAGGAAACCCTGGCGCAGGTGCGCCCCCTGCTTGCCTGCCTGGGCAGGACCGTGGTCCACATCGGTCCTGCCGGTGCGGGCCAGGTGGCCAAGGCCTGCAATCAGATGATCATGGTCAATGTCATCCAGGCCTGTGCCGAGGCCATGCGGCTGGCAGGTGCCCATGGGGTGGAGCTTCATCGGGTGCGTGAAGCACTCATGGGCGGTTCTGCGGCTTCCCGGGTTCTGGATGTGATGGGCGGCCGGATGGCCCGGCGGGACTTTGCGGCGGGTATCCAGTCCCGCCTGCATCACAAGGATTTTGCGATCCTGCTGGAAGAGGCGCGTCAGTTGGGCGTGCCTCTGCCTGTGGCAGCCCAGACCTGGCAGCAGCTCAATGCATTGATGGCTCTGGGGGGCAGTCTGGACGACACTGCCAGTCTGCTGCGGGTGCTGGAAGCGCAGGGCCTTTAAGGAGACTGACATGAAAACGGGTGTGCGCCGCCGTTGCCTGATGCTCGGGCTGGCCGTCCTGGGGAGCACCCTGTTCGGGGGGTGTGCCGGTTTGCAACTGGGCCTCCAGAAGCCGGAGGTGGCGGTTGCGGATCTGCGCCTGCTCGACGGTAACCTGATCGAGCAGCGGTTTGTCCTGACCCTGCGGGTGACCAATCCCAATACCACCGAGATTGCCATCGAGGGGCTCACCTTCACGGTGGACCTGAATGGCCAGTCCTTCGCCAAGGGGGTCAGCAACAAGCCCGTGGTGATTCCCCGCCTGGGCGAGGGGCGGGTGGAGGTCGTGGCCACCACTGGCCTGGGTGGCATCCTGCGCCAGCTCAATGCCTTCCGTGATGGACGTGACAAGGTGGACTACCGTCTGAGGGGGCGTCTGGTCACCGGGAACTTCGGTGGCATCGATTTTGATCAGCAGGGGGAGGTGGCCTTGCCCAGGGGACTCTCCGATCTGGGCAAGGGGACGGCCCCCTCTGGCGGGACGGAGCGTTTCTGAGGGGCGGATTGGATCCGGCTCTTGATCCGTATCCGTGGGGTGCAGGCGGCGCTGTGACAGGGAAGGGGCGACGGGCTCAGGCCGGGGGGGGAGGTTCCCCGCTACCCCCGGCAGGGACCGGCTGAGGAGCGCCGTAGCTGGCAAAGCGTTCGACGACCTGGTCCATTTCAGCTGCCGTCAGAAGGACGGGTTGTCCCAGCTGACAGGCCCGCCAGTACTGGCCGCAGAGGGTTTCAAATTCGATGGCCAGGGCCAGCGTGTGGCGCAGGTCCCGCCCGTAGACCACCATCCCGTGGTTGGCCAGCAGGCAGGCGTTGCGTCCGTCCAGGGCGTCCAGGGCGCCATCGGAGAGGGCCTGGGTGCCGAAGGTGGCGTAGGGCGCGCAGCGGATGTCGTGGCCGCCGAAGCGGGCGATCATGTAATGGAACGCCGGGATCGGGCGCCTCAGGCAGGCCAGGGCGGTGGCATACGGGGAATGGGCGTGGAGCACCGCCCCGGCCTCCGGGTGGGCCGCCAGGATGTCCCGGTGGATACGCCATTCGCTGGATGGGGCAAAGGGTCCCTGCCAGCTGCCGCTCATGGTCATCAGGGCCATGGACGCCTCGTCGCAGTCATCGTAGGGGATGCCCGAG
>NZ_JAQUVG010000159.1 GCF_028693495.1 Zoogloea sp.
GGCGTGGGGGAGGAGGGCGGGAGTCAGTGGGTACCGTGCTGTGAATAAGCGTGATCAAACCCTGTCCCGGGGGGAGAGACCTTGCGCTGGATCAAGGTCTCTCCCGGGGGCTGCTCATTCCTTCGGAGGGGTCAGAACTTGATTGTGCCCGTCAGGTAGAAAGTCCGGCCGACGCCCGGCACGTAATGCCCGTTGGCATACATGGAGTCCGCATAGAGCTTGTTGCCGAGGTTGATCAGGTTGGCCTTGAAGGTGAGCCGTTCCGGAATGGCTTCGTATTCGGCCATCGCATCGTAAGTGACGTAGCCTTCGGAGTAGAAGCCCGGGTTGCGGTTCGGCGTCATTTTGGTGCGGCCGTTGGCGCCGACGCCAGCCCGGATCTTGTCGGTGAACTGATAGGTGGTCCACAGGGAGCCCTGATGCTTCGGGATGAGGGAGGGGCGCTGTCCCTGGCCTTCGGCGCCCTCTGCGCCCTTGTCGATTTCGGCATCCCAGATCCAGGTGTAGGAGCCATAGACTTCCCAGCGCGGCGTGATCTTGCCGATCACGTCCGTTTCGAAGCCGGTGGCGTGACGCTTTCCGGACAGGACGGCGATGTTGAGCAGCGGATCCGTGTTGCGCTCGTTGAGCTTGACGCCACGGAACAGGGCGAAGCGGGTGCTCATGCGGCGGTCCGCGGAGTCGATCTTGGCGCCGAGTTCCACGTTCATGCTTTTTTCCGGCGGGGTGTTCACGTTCTGGGCGCTGTAGGAGTAGGTGTCGCCGGAGGTGTTGAACGAGGTACCGTAGGAAAGGTGGAAGGAGTGGCGCTCGGAGGGCTGGAACAGTACGCCGAACCGGTTGCTCATCTTGTAGATGGACTGCTGGTAGTTGGTGACGGCTCCGGTGTTCAGGTTGAAGGTGTCGTACAGGGCCGACATGCCGTCATAGCGCACACCGCCCAGGACTTTCCAGTGGGGAGCCACCTGGATCAGATCCTGGATGTAGGCACCTGCCGCCAGGCTTTCGAACTCGCTGGTCTTGGAGAGGAGCCGGGAGGATTCATCGACCCAGCCGGTCGCGCCGGCGCCGATGGTGGTGGTCGGCTTGGTGATGTTCACGCCGCCCTGGGCCGCCGTACGTGCGCCACGTACGATCTTCTTTTCCCATGCGAAGTCCACGCCGGTGAGCAGTTCGTGCTTCATGCCCCAGGCCTCGAACCTGGTGGAGAGATCGCTCTGGGCGAACAGGTTCTCCATGCTCTGGACCTTGAGGTGGGTGCCGCGGGTCAGCACGCTGTTCGGACCGAAGTTGCTCAGGTTCGCTGCAACGCCGCCCGGCTGGAGGGTCGCTGCACCGTAGCGGACTGCGCCAGTGCGCTGGTCTCGGTTGAAGTCACCCTTGCGGATCCGGGTCACCAGTTCGGTGTCGGCCGAAAAGCGATGGGTATGGGCGAGGGTCGCGTAGCCACCGGAACTGTGGTTGTAGTCGCTCCGGAGGCCAAAGTTGGCGGAAGGATCCACCGGCGTCATGACGGTCTGGCTGACCGGGGCGCCGGCATGTTTGCGAAGCCAGGGCACGCCGTAGTTGATGCCGTTGTTGTTTTCCAGGTAGTAGAAGCCCACCTCGAATTCGTCCCGGCTGCCAATCCCCCAGCGGTAGTCGGCGGCCACGCCGTACTTGTCCAGGCTGCTGCCCGCCCCGTTGTTGTCGGCCAGGGTGCGCATGGCGTTGACGCGCAGCGCGGAGTCGTCGCCCGTCTTGACGTTTATGTCGGCCACCACGCGGCGGTACTGGTAGCTGCCCAGGGTCACGTCCACCTGGTTTTCGTCGATCAGCCTGGCCTGCTTGTTGACCTGGTTGACGGCACCGCCGGTGGAGCCCCGCCCGAACAGCATGGAAGCGGAGCCACGCAGGACCTCGATGCGCTCCATGTTGAAGGTGTCGCGCTCGTAGAAGGCCGGATCCCGCATGCCGTCGATGAACAGGTCGCCGGTGGTGTTGAGGGGGAAGCCCCGCAGGCGGATGTCTTCCTCGCCGCCTTCAGCGGCCAGGAAAGTAACCCCCGAAGTCATCTTCAGGGCTTCCTTCAGGGTGTCGATCTTGCGATCGTCCAGCAGTTTTTCGGTGACGATGGTGATCGACTGGGGAATGTCGCGCAGGTCCTGCTTGCCCTTGCCGATGCGGGTTTTGGTGACGCGCAGGGCATCCTTGCCCTCGGGCTCCTTCTCGGCGGCACCTTTGACGACGACCGGCTTGAGCGTTTTGGTGGGGTCGTCGCCGGCAGCGGTTTGGGCCATGGCGCCGAAGGATGCGGCAAACATCATGGCGCCCAGGGGCATGATGACCTTGAAGGACGGATCGGGGGTCGCCAGCGTGCGGCGGTGTTTGTGGTGGACCAAAGGGGAAGCCTCCTCAACTGGATGAACCTGAAATCAGGTAGGGGATTCATGTCCTGAGGCTGGCTGGCTGGCTGGCCATGGGCATGGCGTCGAGTCTGGCTGGCTTGCGATAGGATCTGTCAGTATTTTAAATGTAAATGATAATGACTTGCAATAACGGTCGGCGGTTTGGGGTGAACATGGCTTTCAAACATCTTTCCCCGGCGGGATTCAAGACGTGAAAAACCCCGCGGTGCGGAGCACTCGCGGGGTTTTTCGGGCGGGTGGTTCAGCGGAAGCCGGCGCGGTCGTAGATGCGCTGGGCCTCGACCACACTTTCGGCGAGTTTGCCCACCGGCAGGGTGTCGGCCTTGAAACTGCCCCCCATGGCTTCCAGGCCCCGGTTGGATAGCTTGACGCCAGCCACCACGGGCCATTCGTTGTTGCCATTGGCAAAGTAGTCCTGGGCTTCCATGGAGGCCAGGTATTCCAGGAACTTGACCGCTGCCTGCTTGTGGGGAGCGGTCTTCAGCATGCCACCGCCGGAGATGTTGATATGGGTGCCGAAGCTGCCCTGGTTGGGCCAGATGATGCCGATGCGCTCCATGGCCTTGCGGTCCTCCGGCTTGGAGGACTTGAGCATCCGGGCCAGGTAGTAGGAGTTCACCAGGGCGACACCGCATTCACCTGCACCGACCGCCTTGATCTGGTCGGTGTCGCCACCCTTGGGGGCACGGGCGAAGTTGGCGACCAGACCCTTGGCCCATTCCTCGGTCCTGGCGGCGCCCAGATGCTGGATCAGGGCCGCACCCAGAGACAGGTTGTAGGCATGGCTGCCCGAGCGGGTGCAGACCTTGCCCTTCAGCGCCGGTTTGGCGAGGTCTTCGTAATTTCGTACTTGCTCGGCCTTCACGTCGAGCTTGTTATAGACGATTACCCGGGCCCGGGTGGAGTAGGCAAACCAGCGGTCGGTGCGCAGATGGGCGGGAATCGCTGCTTTGAGCGTCGGGGAGTCTACTGTGGCGAACAGGCCGTATTGGTCGGCAGCGGCCAGGCGGGCTGCATCCACGGTGATGAAGATGTCCGCCGGGCTGTTGGCGCCCTCGTTGCGGATCCGTTCCAGCAGCTCCTCTTCCTTGCCTTCAATGCGGTTGATCTTGATGCCGGTCTTGGCCGTGAAGTCGGTGTACAGGTTTTCGTCCGTCTGATAGTGGCGGGCGGTGTACAGGTTCAGCTCGGTGTCGGCGGCCTGGGCCTGGCTGGTGAGGGCCGCAGCACCAGCGAGGAGGACGGCAAGGGTTTTCAGCTTGATCATGATCGGACGTGACAGATCGGGAGGGTCGGGAATGAAATATTATCGAGACTTTTTCTTGGTTGCAAATGAAAGTCATTCGCAAGTGTGCCGAAAGGGATTGGGGTGGTCAGGCGGCTGGCCATTCAGGTCCGTCGCGGGCGCTCAGGCAGCCTGGGGGAGAGGATTCAGCGGGGGCAGGCCATGATGCAGGCGGGCCCGTTCGCATTTTTCGTCACCGGCCTGGACTTCCCGGCAGGCCTCCGGCCGTTGTGCATACACGGTGCAGGCGACGGTCTGTCCGATCTCGCCGCCCAGTGCGATGCAGCGGGGGCGACGCTGGCTGGTTCCGGCCATGCAGCTGAGCCAGGGGTTCACCTTCTCGGTGAGTTCAGGGGGCAGGCCGTTGGCCTCGGCCTCGGACCAGTAGAAGGAAATGCGGAAGTAGGCGCAGCAGGCACCGCAGTCGAGACAGGGGTTGGCGTCGTGAGTGGTCATCGGACGTCCGGCGTTGCAGTAATGGATGGAGTCTCCATTTTCCCATGCCTGGGGGCTTACAGCAGGACGAAATCCACTGGTCGGAGGGGGGAGGGGACATCCGGCAGGGCCCGGTAGCCGGCCAGGTCGATCTCGATGGTGCGTGTAATGGCGTCCAGCGGCAGGTCATTCTGGGCGCTGCCGAAG
>NZ_JAQUVG010000062.1 GCF_028693495.1 Zoogloea sp.
CGCTCTCTCCTGCTGACTCGCAGGCCCGGATGCTGCTCTCTTGCTTCCTTCATGACGCCTCCTGGTGTGCGTTCAGGGGGTCAATTCTTCCTGTCGCCAGGGGGTCAATTTAATGTGTCGTCTGACAGACCATCCCCCTTATTGCCCTGACGGCCGCCCTCACCTTCTCCGGGTGTGCCAACATGAATGCCCAGCAAAAGAACACTGCCATCGGCGCAGCCATTGGTGGCGTTGCAGGGTCGGTTCTGACAGGCGGCAGTACCTCGGGAACCGTCGGAGGTGCCGCCGTTGGTGGCGTGATCGGCAATCAGATCAAGAAATAGATCTCCAACACCTGCCAGCCTTTCCCAAAGACACCCGTTGCCCGGCTTGCCGGGCTTTTTTTCGTTGCTTTATCAACTCTGGCTTCGACGACTCAAGCGACGCAGGGAACTGCCCCCTACTACGCGGGTTGATGAACGGTTGATGCAGGGGCAGTTGGAGCATGGGTCGAGGATGGAAGTGGCGGTAATCACATCGCCAAAGACCACGCCCCATTCAGATACGGTGCAGTTGCTGTGATGAGGAAGCGCCAAACTCATAGCACCGCGGCATCAGTTGGAAGGCACGCCTTCGGCGCGAAGCCACCTACCTGAAGGTACGCGAGGCTGGCTGGATCGTCTCGGTGGCCACCATAATCGCCATAGGTGCGAACACCGACAAACGACGCGAAATGCTGGGCATACAGGTCGGCGCCTCCGAGGCCGAACCGTTCTGGACGGAGTTCCTGCGTAGTCTCACGCGACGCGGACCGCACGGCGTCAAACGGGTGATCTCCGATGCCCACGAGGGGCTCAAAGCCGCCGTGCGCAAGGTGATCTCGACCAACTGGCAGCGCTGTCGGGTACTCTTCATGCGCCATGTGCTCGTGCACGCGCCGGCCGGGCAACGCCATGTCGTCTCCGCCCTAGTAGCAACAATCTTTGCCCAAACCACCGAGCGCGCAGCCCGCGACCAATGGCGCACGGTCGCGGACCAGTTGCGCGAGCGCTCCCCGAACGAGGCTTCAATCTATCGTCTCGTGGGCGCCTGGCTGCTCGAGCAGAACGACGAATGGGCACTGCAGCGGCGTTACATGACGCTGGAAGGGCTCGCCGAAGTTGGTGACCATCCAACGTCAGCCTGCCTGTGGTCGCAGCCTGACATGTGCTCCTGCCATACCGGAGATGCGATGACCCGCTGACTGCTTCTGCTGACGTTTCTCACACCACATCCCGGGACACGATCCTCTGCTGCCAATGTTCACTTATGACTGTCCTGATGACTCCTCATGGCATGTATCAGGGGGGGAGTGCATGAATGTGTCGTCTGACATAGAGCGCTGACTGAGTGCGCAATCGGGAGCCCTGTTCTGCTCAAGATCGGAGCCGCCGGTCATGCACACTCCACCGTGCGCTGATTCAGCGAAGCCCCGATAAGCACGGGTCCGGATTCATCCCACGGAACCAGAAATGCCCGGTCCTGGAATCAGTCGGCCAGTCGGATCAGCATTGAGGGTGCCAAGGGAGGCTGACAAATCTAGGCGTTCTTGACCGAAGCTTGTTCTGTTGTTTCACGTGAAACAGCGTTCAGGCTTAGGCAGACCCTATCACCACATGCCTCCCCAATGACGCTTCGCATTCAGGGGAGTGTTTCACGTGGAACATATTTCACTCCCCGGTCCAGGAACATTCACCTTGTCGGGCCGGGCCGGCAATCCCCTCCTCCGAACAGGTGCTTGCCAACCATGGGATAATGCCGCTCTAGCCCCGGCTTCCCCTTTTAACGAAAGGCAGGCCATTGCGCCGGCGAGTGCCTGCGCTTTAAGGGAGCCCCTGATGCAGCTCGTACTCATTCCGTTCGATGGTGACTCCTGGCTGCTGCAACTCCGAACGGCACGCAAGATCAGGATTTTGCGCAACGGGAAGCACGCTACCGGAAACGTAAAACTTGAAAACCACAGCGACTAGACTCTGTCCGTTCATTTTTCTGCATAGATCTCATCCAACTAGATAAGAGTTGCCCTTACCCCTCACCTATGAATTTTCTGCACGCTCCTCCTGGCGCCCTTCCCGAGGACAGCCTTGCCCATGCCCTTCTTGTCAGCGCCGAGTTGATCGCCGAAGTGGTGGATGGCGGCACCTTGACCGACGGCCTTGCCCGTCTGTGGGTCACCTGGCCAAACACCTCCGCAGCGACCCGCGGCGCAATTCTGGATCTCTCTTACAGCACCCTGCGCGACTATGGCCGACAGGATTTCATCCTCGGAAAGCTGCTTCAAAAACCACTACCGGAACCCGTCCAGTCTCTTCTCCGGGTTGCACTCCATCGCTTGAATGCCCGTCCGGATACGGCTCACACCGTCGTTGATCAGGCAGTGACCGCCGCGGCAACCGTGCTTGGAGGCAACTTCAAGGGAGTGGTCAATGGCGTCCTGCGCAACGCCCTGCGCCAGAGCGTCGCGCTTGAGCAGGCTGCCGATACGGATATGGTTGCCGAGTTCCGACATCCTCCCTGGTGGATTCGCCGCCTGCGCAAGCAGTATCCGGAGGACTGGCGCGGCATCCTGCAGGCTGGCAACACCCACCCTCCTATGGCTCTCCGGATCAATCTCCTGCGGAGCAGCGAAGCCGAAGCGCTGGATGATTTCGCTACGGCAGGGCTGGCCGTGCGTCGCCTGGCGCCAGGAACGCTCCTGCTGGATCGACCGCTACCCGTAACGCGGATCCCTGGCTTTGCCGAAGGCTGCATCAGTGTCCAGGATGCCGGGGCCCAGCATGCAGCCCGCTACCTGGATCTCGATGATGGCCAGCACGTTCTGGATGCCTGTGCAGCCCCCGGAGGCAAGACAGCTCATATTCTCGAGAGCGCTGACGTGGACCTGATCGCCCTGGATAGCGAGGTCCATCGCAGCCGCCGCATCACTGAAAACCTGGAGCGTCTGGGTCTCACTGCTCAGGTCAAGGTGGCCGACTGCCGCAATCTGGACCGCTGGTGGGATGGCCGCCCCTTCGACCGGATTCTCGCCGATGTTCCCTGCTCCGCCTCCGGTGTCGTCCGCCGCAACCCGGACATCAAATGGCTGCGCCGCTCCGAAGACATCACCCGTTTCGTGACCCTTCAGGCCGAGATCATCGATGCCCTGTGGCAGACCCTCGCACCGGGTGGCAAAATGCTTTACGCGACTTGCTCGGTATTTGCTGAAGAGAACCAGGACCAGATGGCCCGGTTCGCCACGCGCCACGCTGACTGCCGGCGCGAGCCCATCGGAGGTCAGTTCGACTGCCAGTACCTACCCTGCGCCGACCATGACGGATTCTTCTACGCCCTGCTTGAAAAAACCGCCTGAGCGCCGCCAGTTTCTGAGAAGTGCCTTTTCCCTGGCCATCCTCGCCGGACTGGGCCGATCCTCTGGGGTCAGAGCTGCAGAGGCGGAAATCCGTAATGTCTCGATCTACGCCAGCGATGACCTGTACATCCTGAACGCAGATGTGGTTGCGGAACTCACGCCCCTGCTGGCCGACGCAGTCAGCCGCGGCGTCTCCCTGTACTTCGTCACCGAGTTCGAACTGAGCGCGTCCCGGTGGTACTGGCTGGACGAAGAAGTCGTCAGCAAGCTACTGACCTATCGCCTCTCCTACCACTCCCTGACCCGGCAGTACCGTCTGACCTCAGGTGCTCTCCATCAGACTTTCCCCAGCCTGGAGGACGCTCTGCGCACGATGCTGCGCATCCGGAACTGGGGAATCACCGATCGCAACACACTCCGCATGGGGCGCAGCTACAACGCAGCACTACGCTTCCGGCTAGACGTGGGTGAACTACCCAAGCCACTCCAGGTCAGCGCCTTTGGGCGCAAGGACTGGAATCTGTCCTCCGAGTGGTACCGGTGGACCTTTGTGGCTGGACGGGAAATCAAATGAGACCGACTGCCATTGTGGTTGCTGCCGCAGCCGCGGGAATCCTGCTGTTCCTGCTGGCCACAGCCAGTGCGAATACCCCCCTGTTTGCCCGCAACTACACCTTGCTCCTGGTACTCAATGGAGCCATCACCATCGGACTGGCCAGCCTGGTATTCGTCCAGTTGCGCAGCCTGTGGCAGGAGTACCAGGCCCGCCGCTTTGGCTCTCGTCTCAAACTGCGCCTGATGACCATTTTTGCCGCAATGGCCGTGGTGCCGGGTGTTCTGGTGTACGCCGTATCCTTGCAGTTCGCGGTCAAGAGTATCGAGTCCTGGTTCAATGTGCGGGTAGACACTGCCCTCGAAAGCGGGCTACAGCTGGGCCGTACCGCCCTCGACATGCTGCTGGACCAACTCGCCCTCAAGGCCGAACGGGCCGCTCAGGAACTGGAAACGGCTCCGCAGATACGCTCTCCCCTGCTGGACCAACTGCGGGAACAGGCTGGGGCTGAATCCGCTAGCGTCTTCACTGCAAACGGGAAACTGGTGGCCACTGCCGACACCCAGCTGGACAAGCTACTCCCCGAACAGCCTGACGCAACCCAGCTGAAGGAGGCCCGCCACCAGGCCCACGGCTACCGCAGCATTGAAGGGCATGCGGCAGAGGGTCTGATGCTGCGGGTCATCGTACCCATTCCCGCCCGTCGCCTTGGCGAGCCCCAGCTCCTGCAATTGATTCAGGAAGTTCCCCGTTCCTTTGCCATGCATACCGAAAGCGTGGAAACCGTGCATCGGGACTATCAGGAACTGTCCATCGCCCGCAATGGCCTGAAACGCATCTATACCCTGACACTCACCCTGACCCTGCTGCTGGCCCTGTTCTCTGCCGTGGCCATCGCCTTCGTTCTGACCCGGCGCCTGGCAGCCCCCCTCTTCATCCTGGCGGAGGGGACCCAGGCCGTGGCTGCGGGCGATTTCTCCCCTCGCCAGGCGCTGCCTGCCCGGGACGAACTGGGGATACTGACCCAGTCTTTCAACCAGATGACCCGCCAGCTGGAAGACGCCCGGGCCCAGGCGGACGCCAACCGTGCCGCGGTCGAGCGCAACCGTGCTTACCTGGAAGGCGTGCTGGCCAATCTGTCGGCCGGTGTTCTGGCTTTCTCGCCGGACGGTCACCTGCGTGCCGCCAATCACGGCGCCATCACAGTCCTGAACGATCCCCTGGATGGCTACGAACGGCAGCGTCTGGACGAATGGCAGGAACACCATGCCTTTCGGGACGCCCTCCTGGAAGGCTTTAATGGCAACGAGCCAGACTGGCATCGGCAGATCGAGTTTTCCAATCCGGATGGCAGCACCCAGACCCTGCTCCTCCACGGCACACGCCTGCCCAGCGATACCGGAGGCGGCTGGGTGGTGGTCTTCGACGACATCACCCACCTGATCGCAGCTCAGCGCACTGCCGCCTGGGCCGAAGTGGCCCGCCGCCTGGCCCACGAAATCAAGAATCCCCTGACGCCTATCCAGCTCTCAGCCGAACGTCTGCAGTTCAAGCTGGCCGACCGCCTGGACCAGGAGGGCCGGGAGATGCTTGAGCGCTCCACCAACACCATCGTGAATCAGGTGGAGGCCATGAAAAATCTGGTCAATGCCTTCCGTGATTATGCCCGCCTGCCTGCACCCAGCATGGCGGATGTGGACCTGAATGCCTTGGTACGGGATGTCCTCGGCCTCTACGAGAGCTCCAGAATCATGGTTCACGCCGAACTGGCCACCGACCTTCCCTTGATCCAGGCTGACCCGACCCAGATCCGCCAGGTGATACACAACCTGCTGCAGAATGCTGAAGACGCAGCCGGCGACCAGGATCATCCAGAAATCACCCTGTTGACCCGGAGCGATGCCCGCCGGGTAGACTTGGTGCTTCGCGACAACGGACCTGGCTTTCCGCCCGAGATCTTGTCCCGGGCCTTCGAGCCTTATGTGACGACCAAAACCCGTGGTACCGGTCTCGGGCTGGCCATCGTAAAAAAAATCATTGACGAACACGAAGGCGAGATCCGCCTCGCCAACCGTGAAGCAGGAGGAGCGGAAATCCGCATCCGCCTGCGTAGCGCTCCCCATTCAGAGTCCCCGCTTCATGGCTAAAATCCTCATCGTTGACGACGAAGTCGGCATCCGCGAACTCCTCTCCGAAATCCTTCGGGATGAAGGTCACGACATCATTCTTGCCGAAAATGCGACCGCGGCGCGGGCTGCCCGTAACGCGGCCCGCCCCGATCTGGTGCTGCTCGACATCTGGATGCCCGACACCGATGGAGTCAGTCTGCTCAAGGAATGGTCTGCAAACGGCCAGCTGACCATGCCCGTGGTGATGATGTCAGGCCATGGCACCATCGACACCGCCGTGGAAGCCACCCGGATCGGTGCCCTGGAATTTCTCGAAAAACCCATCGCCCTGCAAAAATTGCTGTCCGCCGTCAAACGCGGCCTGGCCCGGATCAAGCCAACCCATGCCCCGAGCCCTCTGGGACTGGGAGCCTTCGCCCGCTCAGCCCCCCTGCGCGATCTGCGCAAGCGGCTCGAGCAGATGGCCGACAAATCTCGCAGCATTCTGCTGCGTGTCGGGCCGGGAAGTCTCGCCGAATTATGTGCCCGCACCCTCCAGCGGGTGGGGAGCCCGTGGCTGGATCTATCCCTGTCCGCCCAACCCCTGGAGCTCAGCACTCTGGAAGGTGCCCGTAACGGCCTGCTATTCGTACCCGAGCTCATTTATCTGTCCCGCCCCCAGCAAAAAAATCTGGTCTTTGCCATGGACCGCCTGGAACGCCACGGCCAGTCCCTGGTGGTAGCCACCGAACACCGTCCTGAAGAACTGATCACCCAGGGCTGGGATGAGCGTGTTCTCACCCGTCTCTTCGAAGTCTCCCTGGCCCCTCCCTCCCTGGGCGAAATCCGCGACGAGATCCCCGAAATTGCAAGCCAGATCCTGCTGCACTTCGTCGAAGCCGGCGAGGTACCCCAGCGGAAACTCTCCTCTGCTGCACTCAACGCCCTGCGCAACCAGAACTGGGCGGGGGGCTACGGTGAGCTGAAAGCCACGATCAAGTCGCTGGCTCTGGGCACCCTGGAAGAAGAGATCGGTCTGGACGACGTTGCCCACCTGCTGGTGAAAATTCCTCCCGCAGCCGTAGGCCTGCCTCTGGATCTGCCCCTGCGGGAAGCACGCGAGATTTTCGAGCGGATGTACTTCGAACATCACCTGCAGATGGACGGGGGCAACATGACACGACTGGCTGAAAAAACCGGTCTGGAGCGTACCCACCTGTATCGCAAACTCAAACAGCTGGGTATCAGCGTCGGACGCAAGCACGACGACAGCCAGCCCTGACGTCCCGGGGGACCCCCTTGAAGATCATCATTCTCGGTGCCGGACAGGTGGGCACCTCGGTCGCGGAAAGCCTGCTGTCCGAATCCAATGACATCACCGTGGTGGATAACGATGTGGAGAACCTGTACACCCTGCAGGAACGCCTGGATCTGCGGGTTGTTACCGGCAATGCCGCGTCACCCTCCATCCTTGAAGCGGCCGGCGCCCCGGATGCTGACCTGCTGATCGCGGTCACCCAGTCGGATCAGACCAACCTGTGCGCCTGCAAGACCGCCAAGACCCTGTTCAATGTCCCGACCCGCATTGCCCGTCTGCGCTCCGCCGACTACGCTGACCACCCGGAACTCCTTAACGAAAACAACTTCGCGGTGGACCACTCAATCTGCCCCGAACAGATTGTTACCGAGTACATCTCGAAACTGATCGAATTTCCGGAAGCGCTGCAGGTGCTGGAGTTCGCCATGGGGATGGTCACGATGATTGCCGTCAAGGCTTTCGACGGTGGCCTGCTGGTGGGCAAGCCCCTCAAGACCATGCCTCAGCGCCTGCCCAATGTCGAAGCCCGGGTTGCCGCAATCTTCCGCCGCGAACAGCCCATCGCACCAACGGGGGACACGGTCATCGAGAGTGGCGACGAGGTCTTCCTGATCGCAGCCACCACCCACATCCGCAAGGTGATGAGTGAACTGCGTCGGATGGACCAGCCCATCCGGCGGGTCATCATCGCAGGGGGAGGAAACATCGGCTACCGCCTGGCCAAGGCCATCGAGGGCAGCGTCAAGGTCAAGCTGATCGAGCAGAACAGGAACCGGGCCGAATTCCTGGCCGGCAAGCTGGAGCACGCGCTGGTGCTGCGTGGTGACGGCACGGACGAAGCCCTTCTGGAAACCGAGGGTATCGAAGGCACCGACATGTTCCTCGCCCTGACCAACGACGAAGAAGACAACATCATGTCTGCCTCCCTGGCCAAACAGATGGGCGCCCGCCGCACCCTGGCCCTGATCAACCGACGCTCCTACGTGGATCTGGTCCAGGGGGGGCACATCGATATCGCCATCTCCCCTGCCCAGACCTCCATCGGCCAGTTGCTGGCCCGGGTTCGCCGCGGAGATGTGGCCGCCGTTCACAGCCTGCGTCGTGGCGCTGCCGAAGCCCTGGAGGTGGTGGCCCACGGAGATGCCAAGCACTGCAAGGTGATCGGCCGCAAAATCGAAGAAATCGATCTACCCGAGGGCACCACCATCGCCGCGATTGTCCGCCCCACCGGGCACAGCCGTACCGAATACCGGGAGCTGATTCCCTACGAGGTGCCCATTCACGAAGTGATCATTGCCCACCATGACACGGTGATCCGGGCCGAAGACCACGTGATCGTTTTCTGCACCAACAAAAAATTGGTCAGTAAGGTCGAAAAGCTGTTCCAGGTTGGCTGGGGGTTCTTCTGATGGACGGCTTGTTGCCCGTCGCCAACGTACTGGGCCGACTGCTGTCGATCTTTAGCCTGGCTTACCTGATGCCCATCGTGGCGGCCCTCATCTACGACGATGGCACCATCCACGAGTTCGTCGCAGCCATGGTCGTCTCCCTGGGGTTGGGCTTCTTCCTGTACGGAATGACCCGTACCCACTACCGGGAGCTGAAGCCAAGGGATGGCTTCCTGCTGGTGTCCACAGTGTGGGTGCTGATCGCCACCATCGCCACGCTGCCCCTGCTCCTGGTGTACGACACCATGAGCTTCACTGACGCTTTCTTCGAAGCCATGTCGGCTCTCACCACCACCGGCGCCACGGTGATGACCGATCTGGACAATGCACCACCGGCCATCAACCTCTGGCGTCATGAGCTCAACTGGCTGGGAGGGATGGGCATCCTGGTGCTGGCCGTCGCCGTTCTCCCCATGCTCGGGGTCGGTGGCATGCAACTCTACAAGGCCGAAATTCCCGGCCCCATGAAGGATTCCAAGCTCACCGCGCGCATCACCGACACAGCCAAGGCGCTCTGGCTGATTTACGTCAGCCTGACCGTGCTCTGCGCCCTGCTGCTCAAACAGACGGGCATGAGCTGGCTGGACGCCATCTGCCATGCCTTTTCCGGCATGTCCCTGGGAGGATTGTCCACACGGGATGCGGGCATCAGTGCCTTTGACGACCCCATGGTCGAGATCATCCTGATGGTTTTCATGATCATCGCCGCCATCAATTTCTCCAGCCATTTTCTGGCGGTCCAGCGGCGCAGCCTGATGGTCTATCTACGGGACGTCGAAGCCCGGGGCATGTTCACGCTGATCGGTCTCTCCATTGTCGCCCTCACCCTGGACCTCTGGCTGGACGGTACCTACGACAATCTCCTGGAGGCACTCCGCCACGTCTCGTTCAATGTGGTCTCCATCGGCCTCTCCTGCGGCTTCGCCAGTCAGGATTACGAAAAATGGTCGATCTTCGCCCCCCTCTGGATGCTCTTCCTGGCCAACATCACTGCCTGCTCCGGCTCCACTGGTGGCGGCATCAAGATGATCCGTACCCTGATCCTCGCCAAGCAGGCTAACCGGGAACTGACCCGACTGATCCACCCGGCTGTGGTCAACCCGGTCAAGCTGGGCAACAACCCCATTCCCAACCAGGTGGTGATGGCCGTGCTCGGCTTCATCTTCCTGTATTTCATGAGCGTGGTGGGACTGACCTTCGTGATGATGTTCAGCGGGCTCGACTTCCTCAGCTCCCTGAGCGCCATCGTTGGCAGCTTCACCAACGTGGGCCCTGGCCTGGGTCAGGTCGGCCCCTCCGGAAATTATTCGGCTCTGACCGACTTCCAGACCTGGGTTTGCAGTTTCACGATGCTGCTGGGACGCCTGGAAGTTCTCTCCCTGGCCGTGATCTTCACGCCCCAGTTCTGGCAGAAATAAGCCTTCTTGCCCTGCCTCGTCCACCCCGGGGCGGCAAATGTCGGATAATCCTGCCTTTGCCGCCCTGCGCGGCCCAGCCGAGGATTTCCTGTGAGCCGTCCGAAGAACGACACCTTCCTGCGCGCCCTGCTGCGCCAGCCCACTGAATACACCCCGCTCTGGCTGATGCGTCAGGCCGGACGCTATCTGCCCGAGTACCGGGAAACCCGCAAACGGGCAGGCAGTTTCCTCGACCTGTGCAAAAGTCCTGGCCTGGCCTGCGAAGTCACCCTGCAGCCCCTGGCCCGTTACAACCTGGATGCGGCCATCCTGTTTTCCGACATCCTCACCGTACCCGACGCCATGGGCCTGGGCCTGTACTTCGCGGAAGGGGAAGGGCCCAAGTTCGAGCGCCCCCTGAAGGAAGAATGGGAAATCCGTAATCTGGCGGTACCCGACCCCAACCTCGAACTCGGCTACGTCATGGACGCCGTCAGGGAAATCCGCCGGGCCCTTGATAACTCCGTTCCACTGATCGGCTTTTCAGGCAGTCCCTGGACCCTTGCCTGCTACATGGTCGAAGGCGGCGGCTCCGACGATTACCGCAAGGTCAAGGCACTGCTCTACAGCCGCCCGGACCTGATGCATCACATCCTGGAGGTGACCACCCGGGCCGTCACTGCCTACCTCAATGCCCAGATTGAAGCCGGTGCCCAGGCCGTGATGATCTTCGACTCCTGGGGTGGCGTCCTGGCCCACGGAGCCTACAAGGAATTCTCCCTCGCCTACATCCGCAGGATCATCGCCGGCCTGACCCGCGAGAAGGACGGAGAGAAAATCCCCTGCATCGTCTTCACCAAGGGGGGCGGTCTGTGGCTTGCCGACATCGCCGACAGCGGCACCGATGCCGTCGGCCTCGACTGGACGGTGGACATCGGAGCCGCCCGTCAGGCGGTGGGCCACAGGGTCGCACTCCAGGGCAACCTGGATCCCGCAGTCCTGTTCGGCACGCCAGAAGCCGTTGCCGCTGAGGCCCGGAAGGTTCTTGATGCCTTTGGTCCCCATAACGGCCACGTCTTCAACCTGGGGCACGGCATCTCCCAGTTCACACCCCCGGAGAACGTCACAGTCCTGGTGAACACTGTGCACGAGCACAGCCGGGCGCTCAAGCAACAGCGGGGATAAAGCGCCCCCAGCACCCTGCTTCAAGGCCGGCCATGGACCCGCCTTGAAGTTTCAGTTGTCTGGATGAAGGTCTGCGTCAAGCATAAAATTTTCCTGCCGGGGCTTGACTTGTACACAGGACAAGGTTGCGTTTCAGTTTTGTTTCGAAATACCAGGACGTCTGCTTAAGAATCAACAAACTATTGATTTTATTGAGTTAAAAAAACGCTCAAAAAATAGGCAGGGCAGGAAAAACCCCGCTCCAAGGCTCCACTGCCGACCTTTCCAGCAACTATTCCACAAAGTTATCCACAGATTGTGTGGACAACAGAACCCCCTTCGGAGCGCCAAGAGCTTCACCCCCTGCACAAGCCGTGATCTCATCAAAACACCGTAAACTGTTGATGGATCATCCTTTGTGCTTCGAGTCAGCCCACCGCATCCATGACAGCCTCGATTGTCCGCGTCGCGCTCCCCATCCCGCTGCCCCAGACCTTTGATTACACGGCAGAAGGCCTGTCCCCGGATGATCTGGGGCGATGCGTTCGGGTTCCTTTCGGACGAGGAGAGAAGACTGGACTGATCGTAGCCCTGCCCCAAATCTCCGATCTTCCCGAAGGATTCCCTCTCGAGCGCCTGAAGCCAGTCATCGCAATCCAACGGGAAGCCCCTGCTCTCCCCCCCGACTGGCTGGCTCTGGTGGACTTCACAGCCCGCTACTATCAGCATCCCCTGGGTGAGGTGGTCGCCATGGCCCTTCCCCCTCGCCTGCGCCGGGCCGACCCGGTTGCTGGTACCGAGAGCGACCCCCTCCTCATCCTGAGTGCCGAAGGCCAGGCTGCCCTGACTGCCAGCAAACGGGAAAGCCGCGCCCTTGCCTTGCTGCGCCAGCTGACCAACAGCGGTCCTGTCCGGCGCTCCCTTCTGAACGAAGCAGCCGGTGGCAGCAGCGCCGTTACCGATGCCCTCAGGCGGGGCTGGATCACCCCAGGCGCAGCGACCAATCCTGCAGCCATGGCTGGAGCCCCTGGCCTCACCGCCGAACAGGAGGCTGCCGTCACAGCCCTCTCCACTCGCTTCGGGCAGTTTCAACCCTTCCTGCTGTTCGGTGTCACCGGCTCCGGCAAGACCGAGGTCTATCTGCGTCTCGTCCAGCGAGTGATCGCCACGGGAGGACAAGCGCTCATCCTGGTCCCCGAGATCGCCCTTACCCCCCAGCTGGAAGGCCGCGTAGCAGGTCGCTTCCCCGCTGCCCGGGTGGTCAGCCTGCACTCAGGACTGGCTGAGGGCGCCCGCTCCCAGGGCTTCGTCCAGGCCATGGAAGGACGGGCAGACATCGTGCTCGGGACACGGCTGTCGGTCTTCACGCCACTCCCCCACCTCGGGCTGATCGTGGTGGACGAGGAGCACGACGCCAGCTACAAGCAGCATGAAGGGGTTCGCTACAACGCCCGCGACCTGGCCATCTGGCGCGCCCGCCAGCGCAGCGTCCCCATCGTGCTGGGATCGGCCACCCCCTCCCTGGAAAGCTGGCACGCTGCAGCTAGCGGTCGTTATCAACGGGTGGACCTGAGCAACCGGGCCGTTGCCGCAACCCTGCCCACGGTCAGGCCCGTGGACATCCGGCGGGAAAAGCTCCAGAACGGTCTGTCAGAACACCTCCTGCGCGCCATCGAAGCCCGCCTGAAGCGCCAGGAACAAAGCCTGATCTTCCTCAATCGCCGGGGCTATGCGCCTGTACTGTCCTGCCCTTCCTGCGGTTGGGTCAGCCGCTGCCCCCATTGCACCGCCAACATGGTTCTGCATCTGGCTGACAAACGCCTGCGCTGCCACCACTGCAGTTACGAGGCGGGCATTCCCCTGGCGTGCCCTGATTGCGGCGACCAGGATATCCAGCCCTTCGGCCGGGGCACCCAGCGCCTGGAGGAAACCCTCGGCGAACGCTTCCCCGACGCCCGGGTGCTGCGGGTGGACCGGGACGCCGCACGTACCCGCAGGCAGTGGGATGCCCTCCTCGATCAGATCAGCCGGGGCGAAGCAGACATCCTGGTGGGCACTCAGATGATGGCCAAAGGCCACGACTTTCCACGATTGACTTTTGTCGGCGTGCTCAACGCCGACTCCTCCCTGTTCGCGGCCGACTACCGGGCACCGGAAAGACTGTTTCAGCAACTGATGCAGGTGGGTGGCCGGGCTGGCAGGGGCGAGCTGCCCGGAGCTGTGATGGTCCAGACCCAGTACCCGGATCACCCCCTCTACAAATGCCTGGAGAGTCACGACTTCAACCGCTATGCCAGCATCCAGCTGGAAGAGCGGAAACAGGCCCACTTTCCCCCCTTCGCCGCCAACGCACTGCTGTGTGCCACTGCCAGCGAAGTGGCCGCAGCCCTCGACTGGCTCAGGGCGGCCCGGGAGTTGGCCGTGCCTCTGGCCCAGGCTTTTGGCGTACAGGTATTCGACCCGGTTCCCATGCGCATGCTGCGCCTGGCACGACGGGAACGGGCCCAACTGCTGGTGGAAGCCGGTTCCCGGCCTGTCCTGCAGGGCTTCCTGACCGAATGGCACCAACGCCTGTGGAGCCTGCGCCCTCCGAAGGATCTCCGCTGGCATCTGGATGTGGACCCCGCCGAGGTCTGACCCGTAACCACCTTGTTACAGACCCACAAAGGCTTACATCTCCCCTGCCAACCGGATCCCACGACCTCGCGTTGATCTCCGCAAGGGCAGGCAATCAGGTCTTGCCCCAACCCCAAGCCTCTCAAGGAGCATACGCATGCTGAATAAGATCGCCATCCTCACCCTTACCGCCGGTTTCGCCTCCGCCTCCTTCGCCCAGGTCACCCCGGCAGTCCCTGCCACTCCGGCTGCTGCAGCTGCCGTCGAGAAGAAGGTTGAAGCAGTCAAGGCCCCGGAGGCCGCCGACAAAGCCGCCAGGGTGCATGAGAAAGCCAAGCCCAAATCCGACAAAGTGAAGAAGGCTGGCAAGGAAAAGGCCGAGAAAACCGCTGAAGCCGCAACTCCGGCAACCCCCGCTGCACCTGCAGCCGTCAAGTAAGTCAGCATCCCCTCCCCACAACGGGGCGTCTCCGGCATGACCGGGCACGCCCCGGCTGTCCGTGTCAGGCTGCCACTGCTGCACAGCCTCAAGCTGGCAGAAGACGATGTGATCGTCCTGACCCGCAGCATCGACCGATGCCGTGCCTTGGGAAACTGCTTGAGATCAATTTAAGTAATAGTTCTCATTTATTTTTAAAGCCGATAGATATATATTGATAATCATTCTCAAGCGAGACCACCAGGATGATTCCATGAACCCGATCCTCGAGCCTCGGCCCGCTATCTCTCCCATCCCTGCCAGCCTGTGGGCGGGGGCACTCAGCCAGTTGCTCAGCTATGACGAGACCGGCTGCCCTCATGCAGCCCGCCGGGCCGCCGACATGCTGGACCGCCTGGCAGCCAGTCCAGCCGTGGATGGAGAACTGCGAAATCTCTGCGAACGGGCAGCCCAGCGACTGGATCTGAACGGCAACGGGGGCGGGCATGTGCGGCACCTATGATCCCAAGGGAACGGGCGATCTGCAGTCCCTGTTGCGCAGCGAATACGCCGATGCCCTGGTGACCATCAGCCTGCCCGGTCCAGGTGGGCCTAGGCCGGCCCGGCGGCTTCGCATCTGGGACCTGGACGACAAACTGCACTGCCCCATCATCGGGACCTGCATCAGCCTCGATGAACTTCAACGGTTTGCGCGACGCTTCCAGTTTGCCAGTCCAACGGATGACGATTTCACCGTCCACGTGGAAGCCGTGGGTCTGGTCCGGCAGCGTAATCCATTTTCCGAAGCCCTTCAGCGCCATCTGGAAAAGAAGTTCAAGCTTTCCATTGACCGCTTCAGCAAGCTGAAGCTGGATGCCGAAATCCGCCAGCACTGGTCCGACTCCTGCGCTCGGGGTGAGGTGGCCGGCCCCCTCTGGGCCGTCTGTACCCACAAGGCTGCGTCGGCGGCCACCCGCCAGCAGGCCTATCGTGACATTCACATGCTGTCCCACCAGGTAGGCGCAGGTCAGGCTGCCGATACCAGGCGGCTGACCCACCTAGAAAAGGAGAATGCTGAACTCAAGGAGGGGCTGAAACGGGAACTCGCCGCCCTGCGGCGCCAGCTCGTGGCAGCAGAAGCCGGTCTCGCGGAAAAGGATGCTGCCATCCACAGGGCCAGCCAGCTGGAAAACCGCTTGCAACGCTTCGAATCCGGCCAGGTGATGATAGAGACAGGACAACGCCTGCTGGCGCTTCAGGCTTCCCATGAAAAACTTATAGCCATCTCCATCCGCAGCCAGGAACAGGAACGGCAGCTCCGCGAAATCCGGGATGAAAACCAGCGGCTGCTGGCGGAACGGGATGCAGCCGTCGCCGACCGGCACGCACTGGAAGAACTGTTTCAGTCACTGGAAGCTCCCCCGCCCTGCGAACCTGGAGATAATCCTGATGATTGTGCCGGCTGCCCCTCGGCACTCAGCACCCGGTGCATACTCTACGTGGGCGGACGAACTTCCCTTCTGGCCCAATACCGGCAGTTGGCCACCCGCCTGGGCATCCACCTGATCCACCACGATGGTGGGCAGGAAGAATCTCTGTCACGTCTGCCGGAAATGATCATCGGCGCAGATGCGGTAGTCTGCCCTACCGACCGGATCAGCCATAACGCCTACTACCACGTGAAATCCCACTGCAAACGGGTCGGCAAACCATGCCTGTTTTACAAGGGAAGCGGAGTCTCCAGCTTTGCTGCAGCCATGGCAAGGCTGAGCCGGGGGGAGTTCAGCGTGGCGGGGAGCGAGACAGATTGACGGCCCCTCAAGCGTGGGGCTGAAAACGCCCGGCCCGGGCCAAGGGGACAAAGCTGCAGACCTGGGCTCCCAACAGGATCAGGAACGCCACCCGCAGAGAGGCCGCGCCATCCATTCCACCGGCACGGAGACCATCCAGTAGCCCGCCCAGGCCCCACTGGACCACAAAAGCACCCACAAAGGCCATGAGGTTGATGCTGGTCGTGACCCTTCCGCTCAAGTGCAGGGGAAACAAGCCCGCTACCACCCCGTACATCTGGGCCCCGGTTGCAGATACGATGCCCAGCGCCCACCACAGGGGGAGCGTCGGCCCCACTTCGGCGATGATCAGCCCCTCCACCACCATGGTCAGGAACAACCCGCCCTGCATCAGGCGGAGGGGTGTGATGCCCCTCGCCGCCAGCTTTGTCGCCCAGGCGCCGATGGACAACTGCCCCGCCAGCATGCCCAGATTGAGCCAGAACAAGTGGTCAGCGGCCCCCGCCCGGCTGTAGCCATTTACTTCCATCAGCCACGGCACTGCCCACAGCCCCTGCAAGGCCATGAAGCCACCGGTGAAAAAGGCAGATTGTCCCGAAAAACTCCAGAACCGGCCCGCCGCCAACACCTCCTTAACGCCTTTCAGGGCGTGCTGCAAATCGCCCCCGCCATGACTCCCCTCCTTGTCTGGCATGACAAAGAAGATCAGCGCTGCGACACCTGCAGCCAGGGCTGCCACCAGCCAGAAAGCACCTCGCCAGCCCAGGAAGGGCAACGCCGCCGCCAGGGGTGCCGAAGCCGTCACTGCACCCAAGGCACCGCTCGCCATGATGAAGCCCGTCATGGAGGCCATCTTTTCCCGGGGAAACCACAGGATGAAACCCTTGAGACCAGCCATCAAACAGGCCGCCACCCCCAGCCCGATCAAACCACGGGCACTCGCCAGGGTCGGCAGGCTGTCACCGGTTGCGAACAATACGCTTCCCAGGGCAGTAATCAGCAGCAGAACAGCCTCCACCCGCCGCGGGCCATAGCGGTCAAGGGCGATTCCTACCGGGATCTGGGCTAACCCGAAGGCAAAAAAATAGGTGCTGGTCAGCAGACCCAGGTCAGCAGCACTCAGGCCCAGCTCACTGGTCAGATCTGGTGAGATCACGGCATTGACCGTGCGCAACAGGTAGGAAAGATAGTACCCCAGGGCAAACGGCAGGAAGATCCGGCTCACCAGGAAGAGGGGTGACAGGGGAGGCGAGGCTTGCATGGGCAGGTGAGAGCAGGTTCAAGGTGAGCCTGGAGCTTACCGGCTCGGAGCAGCAGATGGCACACCGGTAAGGGTAAGCCCGTAGGCCGACATCGCCCCAACCAGTGGCCCTCCGGACAATATCCACCAAGGACTTGCGGTCGAGTGAAAGAGCATCTGCAGCCCTTCGAAAGGCGCCATTCCGGCCTCGGGATCCACTCGAAGTCTTTGTAACAGAGCGCTACAACCCCTCCTCCGCACACATTCTTTGTGCATAATTTAACTATAGTTTGTACAGGACAAAACGTTAAAATAATTGCACCATTGTCATGATTTCATCATGCCTTCAGCCACCACCCTCTTGCTTGTAGACGACAGCCGCGCTTCGCGCATGCTGTGCGCCGCCCTCCTTCGCCATCTGCGCCCCGAACTCGAGATCATCGAAGCGGGTGATGGCGATTCAGCCCTCGAGCGGCTGGCAACCGTCAGCCCTGCCTTGGCCGTTCTTGACATGAACATGCCTGGCATGTCCGGACTGGAACTGGCGGAGCTGATCTCCAACACCAACCCGACCATCCGCCTGGCCCTCCTTACAGCCAACGTCCAGGAATCCATCCAGCGTCGTGCGGCTGAAATGGGTGTCCGTTTTTTCCGGAAACCGGTCACCGAGTCCGTGCTCAAGGACGTCCTGGCGCTGCTGGACTGACTCGATGCGGCGCTTCACCGACCTTGAAATGGACGCCCTCAGCGAGGCTTTCAACCTCGCCCTGGGGGAAGCTGCGGCCACCTTTGCCGCGATCGTCAGGGAAGAGATCGAACTCTCGGTCCCGACCATTGAACTCCTCAGCCGGGACGAACTGATCATCCGCCTCGAAGATACCCAGCCTGGTGGAGAAAGTGGCCGACTGTGCCGGATCAATCAGCACTTCGAAGCAGACGTCGGCTTTCAGACCGATGCCCTGCTGCTCTTCCCGGAATACGGTAGCCTGGAAATCGTACGCCGCATGCTGGGTGATGAAACGCCCGTGGAACATATCACCGAGCTGGAACAGGATGCCCTCGGCGAAATCGGCAACATCATCATCAACAGCTGCATGAGCTGCCTGGCCAACCTGCTCGGTACAAGCCTCCGCGGCTCCCTTCCACGGGTCCAGTCCCACAGCCCCCGCGATCTGCTCAACGACAAGCCTTCCAGCGACGTGATCCTGGTCGCACGGATCAGCATGAGCATGTCTGCGCACAATCTGCGGGGCTTCGTGCTGTTCATCATGGATATCCCTTCCATCGAGAATTTCATGGCGGAAATTTCACGGCTGTTTCAGCTCCCCACCGGCCAGGAGGCCCCATCTCCATGACCGACTGCTGCCACTACCTGCCCGACAGCATCGATCTGGGACTGATCTTGCTGGACGATGACGGCCGCATCCAGGTATGGAATCACTGGATCGCGGAACGAGTGAGGCTGGAGAGCCACCAGGTTACAGGCAGGACCCTTGAAGAATCCCTGGGCAGCAACCTGGATCCACGCTTGGCGCTCGTCGTGCGCGAGGCCCTCGATTTTGGCTGGTCAGCCCGCCTGTCCCATGCGCTCCACCCGCTGCCGCTTCCCCTCTATCCTCCCGGAGCTCCCGGCAACGAACGGATCAAGCAATCCATCGACATCACCCCCATGGTCATCGACGACCAGCGTCATTGCCTGCTACAGGTCAGGGACGTGACCGAAACCGTCCGCCGGGAAGCCCTTCTGAAACATCAGGCCCGCCAGCTCCGCAACGACCTGCAACGTCTCTCCCAGGCCCAGGACGAGTTGCAACGCAGCGAAATGCGCTTCCGGGAACTGACCCGCCTGGCCCCTGCGGGCTTGTTCGAGGCCAATCTCCGGGGGCGCCTCACCTTTCTCAATGAGCGGGGCGAAGAGATTCTCGGGCACCTACGGCTGCATCTGCCGGATATTCCCTGGACCGATCTTCTGTCCGGCCTTGAAAAGGACCGCATCACCGACGCCTGGCGACTGGCCGCAGAGTCCGGCACCCGCTTTGCCGAAGACTTCCGCTACACCCATCCCGATGGCCGGTTTGCCTGGATTCGTGCCGAAGCCGGTCCGGTGCGGGACAGCGAAGGAAATCTGAACGGTTTCATCGGCACCCTGATGGATGTGACCGAATTCCATGAGCGGGCAACCCGCAACGAATTTCGGGCCAACCACGACGGCCTGACCTCCCTGCTCAACCGGGACCGCTTCGAACGTCACCTCCGGGCTGCCGTCAGTGGCGCCCGGGAAGTATCCGACCGCCTGGCCCTGCTGTTCATCGATCTGGACGGCTTCAAGGGCATCAATGACGGCCACGGACATCCGGCGGGCGACACCGTACTCAAGACGGTGGCCGGACGGATCCGGCGGGTGCTGCGCAGCGACGACCTGGTCGCTCGCTACGGGGGAGACGAATTCGCAGTGCTGATCAGGGGCATCGGAGACGAAGCAACCCTGGGCGCCATCATCGGCAAATTGGGGCAGACCATTGCGCTGCCCATCAACCTGGGCCACCGCCACGTACGGGTGGGCTGCTCGATCGGCCTGGCCATCTACCCCGAGCATGGCAGCGACCCGACCAGCCTGCTGCATCACGCAGACCAGGCGATGTACCGGGCCAAACGCGGACGGAACCCCTCGCCCGCCGGCTGATCAGCCCGGAATCATCCCTGCAGTGCCGGGCTGACCGCCAACCCGCAAGCCACCCGGTATTCCGCCACGAGACGATCGCACAGGACCTTCACCGGCGGTGCGTCATGGATCGTGGCCACACCATGCCCCGCGCTCCAGACATCCCGCCAGGCCCTGGCCTCATCGGACAGGGACTTCAGCCTGCCCTTGCCAACCCCCTGCACCAGTGCCTCCCGCCGATGTCCCGCTTTTTCCAGGCTCGGCCAAAGGAAATTGGCATTGGTACCGGAAATCGCATCCGTATAAACGATGTCTCCCGCACCGGATGCCAAAATCATCTGCTTGTAGTCTTCCTGGGCTTGCGCCTCCCGGGTGGCAATGAAACGGGTCCCCATATAGGCCAGATCGGCTCCCAGCACCTCAGCGGCGCGCACACTCTGGCCGTCGGAAATGGCCCCACCCAGCACCAGCATGCCATCCCAGAACTCCCGGATCTCCCGCACCAGGCTGAAAGGGTTCTGGGTGCCCGCGTGACCACCCGCACCACCTGCCACCGCGATGATGCCATCCACCCCGGCAGCGGCAGCCTTGCGGGCGTGATAGGCATGAATCACATCGGAAAACACCAGGCCACCATAGGCGTGCACCTCCTTGACCACCTCCTCCGGATTTCCGAGGCTGGTGATGACAAAAGGCACTTGATGCCGGCAGAGGAG
>NZ_JAQUVG010000160.1 GCF_028693495.1 Zoogloea sp.
AAGGGCGACGGCGAGCCGGGCGTCAAGAGCATCTGGCTCGGGCTGCAGAAGATCCGCACGGTGATTCAAGCCTTACCTCTTATCGAGTCAGGAAATGCAGGATGAGATGTGTAGAACGGTATGGGTTAGGCCCCCGAACTGCTGCTTCATGCACAGTGCGTCTTGCGATCAGTCTTCCCGTGCCCTTCTCAATAACATCGGGGGCAACCTGAATCGCGTCTGGATATTCTTTGGAATCAACCTGTCGTCCATTCACTACTACACCCCAACAGTGAAAGTTGGAGGCCTTGTCGGGGTCTTCCAGCTTACGGGGCTGTAAATGCCCAGTTAAGTTTCCCGGTTAATCCGCCGACGGAATTCTTTCTGGTCATCGCCATTCAATAAACGATACAAAACCAATAATGCGTCAACAGGACTAGGACCCTGGATCGTTTCTTGTGCCCCATTACCAGGAATCAATCCAACACCATTTACAGTAGAAATGCGTACGCGCTTGTTCGGCTTTTTTCCAAAACGATTAAGCAGGCGAGACAATTCATTGATGAGTACCTGTTCTGCGGTTGTATCCGGTTGACTGAACCAGCGTCCGAGAAGTGCTTCAGTAATTCGGCCGTCGGTCCATTTGTTAACCTCACGATAGCGCTCCGCAGTTAAGCCATCGTAACCAATGAATTTGGATGGCCCGAACAGGATTCTCCCGTCCTTGTCAGCAATCGCGTACCAACTTTGAAACGATGAAAGTAAATCGACAACTCCAGGCAACACGTTCAACTCGTCCTGAAACCGACGAATGCCGGACTTTGCTTCATCGAGACTGCTAACCAGGGAAGGCATCAGGTCGTTCATGTCATATCTCCTCAAGGCATCACTATGAGGATGTATCCTACACATGAATATATTGAAGTTCAACATATTCAAGAACATCTTGAAATTCTAGAAAACCAATTAGTTCCAGTACTCCGCGTACAACCGCTCAGAAGGCGCCTTTCCCAAAAGGGGAAAGGCGCCTTCTCGCATCGTGATCAATCAGCTGGACCCCGTCGCCGGGGAAACCAGGCGCGCCTCGACCACCGCCTCGTCGTAGCGGATCGTCTGCGGGCCGATGAGGACATGGGGTGGCAGGTTGCGGTCACCGCGGGCGCGCAGGCGCTCGATGGTGGAAACCGAGAGTCCCAGCCGCTGGGCAAGCCAGCGGGTGGGCTGAAGGGCGCGGACGGGCATGAATGACTCCTGATGGACGGTGACGACGGTAGCTATCCGGTTGTTCGCACTTGCGTTCGCATCTGACGACACGTGCGGGCAGACGGGGAGGGGGAATGCCCAGGCCGTCAGAGCCCTGGGCATTCCTGCATATCATGTCCTCGAGAGACCCGCGCGATGCCGTGCCGGCCTCCGCTTCCATCCTGACCACCACGAGGACTTCCACCATGCTACGCACCCTACTTGAGCACCTGCCCGACCTGACGCTGCCCGACACCCTCGATTTCGAGCTGGAACTGCGTATCCACGTCGAGCGCTGACGCGCACGCGTCACATCGACCTTCTCAAAGGCCCCTGATCTTCGCGGATCAGGGGCCTTTCTCTTTTGAGCGACGGAGACCTTCATGTCCGACCCGATCACCTACCTGTGCATCCGCACCGGCACCCTCAGCTACGCGATCCTGAAGGACGCGGATGCGACGGAGGCCTACTTCCTTGTCACCGGCAACAGCAGCACCGGCTACTACTCCCGCGTCGCCGTGCCCTTCACCGGCATCGAGGCGGCGCTCGCCCACCTCGCCGAGGATCAGGCCTTTCCGGCCAAGACGCTGAAGCCGGCATTCCCGAGCGGCAAGTCGGCCAATGATCCGGGCTTCCTGCTGGCACTCCTCAGGCATGAAGGGCTGCTGACCTCGGCGCCCGAAGGGGCACACCTGAGCGTGCGCTCCGGCGACTGGGCCGCCTGGAAGGACGCCGTTCTGGCCGAGGCGGGCGAGCCCTTTGAACTTCCCACCAAGCAGATCAAGACCATCATGACTACCACCGACAGCATCACGTCGAGCTCAATCACCGCCACGCCGCCCGTCGTCATTCATAAGGGCAAGAAAGGCCGGAAGGCGCGCACGGGCCACGCTCATCCCCATAGGGGCTCCAACTTTGGCGGCTATACACCCCTACGACGGGAGTTGGACAATGGCCGCTGATGGGATGAGAGTAGCGCCGACAGATGAAGCGTACGGCAATCTGCCGTATAATTTTTCCAAAGGAGAAACAACCCCATGCCCGCAGCCAACACCACCGCCCGGCTTGAAGCCAGAATCAGCACCGACCTTCACGCGATGCTCAAGCGCGCCGCCGAGTTGCAGGGGCGAACCATGACCGATTTCGTGGTTGCCGCCGTACAAGACGCCGCCCAACGCGCCATTGAGCAGGCTGAGGTCGTCCGGCTTTCGCTGGCAGATCAGGAGTGCTTTGCTCAGGCGCTGCTGTCGCCGCCCCAGTCCGCTCCGGCCCTGGATCGTGCCTTTGAGCGCCGTCGCAAGCTCCTGCAGGCCGAATGAGCGGAGCACCCTTCCGCGTCGCGCCGCTCGATGCCGCCCATGTTCGCGATGAATTCCGCTGCGGTTCCGCTGCGCTCGACCGGTATCTGCGAGAGCAAGTCACTCAAGACATCCGGCGCCGCGTCGCGGCGTGTTTCGTTGCGCTGACTGGTGAGCAGCGCATCGCAGGCTACTACACCCTCGCGTCGGCAAGTCTGCTGCTGGCCGATCTGCCCCCCGGAGTCGGCAAGAAGCTGCCCCGCTACCCGACCGTGCCGGCCGTTCGCATGGGCCGCCTGGCGGTCGATGAAGCCTTCACCGGGCAGGGCTTGGGCGGTGCGCTTCTTGCCGATGCCCTTGAGCGGGCAATCCGGTCGGAGATTGCGGCCTACGCCCTGATGGTGGATGCCAAGGATGGCACGGCCGCTGCCTTCTACCGACACCATGGCTTCATCCCGCTGCCAGACACGCCATTGACGCTGTTTCTCCCGCTCGCAACCGCGCAGGCGTCGCAGAAAAGGGGCAACGAGCCACACTAATCTGCGCGCGGTTCAAGCCGGAAACTGGATAGCGCGCACGCTTTCATTCCGCGTGCAGGGCGAGGCACACGGGGGACAGGTCACTCATTGCCGCGCCTCCCCAGCGCTGCTTCAATTGCGCTTTATAGCTCAGCTCACTGAGCGGCTACGATCTGCTCGACAATCTCGATGAACCGGTCGCCTTGGATCCAGTTGGCGGATTGCTTGATCCCCGAGCCTCCGGTTACGTTGTCCCACTTGAACACACGCTTTTGCAGATACTCACGCCCTGCTGCCTTGAGCACTGCCTCTCCACCTTCGAAGCCCACGACAACTTGCGCGCCTTGATCCCGGCAGAGCGCCTGGATACGCTCGAAGTCGAGGCGCCCCTGGTAGTTCTCTGCAGCTCCGCCGGAATTCTTGGCTTTTTGCTTGAGGCTGCCAGCCTGGTCGAGTTGCTGGAGCGCAGTGTGGATCACTCTCCATTCCTCGGCAAAGCGTCCGCCGATTTCGCTCGCGAGCTCGCCGAAAGATAGCGCTTCGTCCATCCGGCTGAGGTGCAGCGAACTCTCTTTCATCGCCGCTGGTACAAGATAAATCACCCGAAGGGTGTGACAAGCAGCCAGCGCCTCTTCCGCACCGGGAAAGCGTGTTTCGATCATTTCCCGGATGGAGGCATATTTCTGTGACTTTGAAGCGGCTTCGATTGTCGACAGATCCTCGAGCAGGAATGCCGCGCCCTCTTCCATCACCTTCATTTTGTTCTGAAGATATATCATTGCCTGATCAGCAGAAAAACTGCCGCCATCAGTCTTGAGCTCCAGGAATACGAGCTCCCGCCGGGTTTCGTTATAAAGCAACCAGGGCACCTCGAATAACCCGAGGTTTCCAGCAAACCCCGCCGCGCAACGATGATCGCGACCGAATTCGGTTCAATTTCTTCGGCAGATCACCGCTTTCTTCGCCAGCGCAGCCCCGTTTTGCCTCGAATCGCCTCCGGCAGAGGCGATTCGGCCCATTTCGGGCGTCAGAAAGCCTTGATTCCCGCCTTCTGGAAATAAACCAGCCGCTTCAGGTTGTAGCAGGCTGCCATCATCGTCATCGCAAAGTTCGCCCGTGCCTGGCCGACGGTGCGCAGCAGCTTGCCGCCCATCTGGTCGATGGCCCCGAACACATGCTCGACCCGCGCGCGCGTCCTGGCGATGCGCTTGTTGCGCCGCTGCTGACAGTCGGACAAGGGTTTGTTGCGTTGGCCCTTGCGCT
>NZ_JAQUVG010000161.1 GCF_028693495.1 Zoogloea sp.
AGTCATCCTTCGAGGCATGGACCAAGTATTACCGTCAGGATGAAAACAGTCCGAACGCCATCGTCAGCTACTACACCAAGGGCGCCCTGGTCGCCCTGCTGCTTGACCTCCGATTGCGGGCGGAGAGCCAGGGGCGGTGCAGCCTGGACGACCTGATGCGGATGCTCTGGGTGCGCCACGGTCAGAGCGGGTGTGGCGTACCGGAGGACGGGATCTTCCGTCTCGCCGCAGAGATTGGAGGTGAGGGCGTCGGCGCCTGGCTGAAGGATCTGGTCGAGGGCACGGAGGAGCTCCCGCTTGAGGCTGCCCTGCGCCAGGCAGGGGTCGAGCTCCGCTGGGAGACGGCAGGCAGCAGCCCGGGGATCGGGGTTCGAACCGCACCCGACGGGGACGTGCTCAAACTGGCCAACGTTTTTGACGGAGGCTCCGCTCAGGTGGCGGGTCTCTCCGCTGGGGACGTGCTGGTGGCCCTTGATGGCTTGAAGCTTACCGCTGCCAACTTCGAGAAACTGCTGGCCCGGCGTCTGGTGGGGGACGTGGCGGAAATTCATGTTTTCCGCCGGGATGAACTGATGGCCTTTTCGGTGGCCTTGCAGGCGCCGCCGGCGGATGTGGCCAAACTGACTGCGCTGGATGACATAGCTCCGGCCATCCAGACCCTCAGGACGGGCTGGTTGGGGGCTTGAGTCCTTCAGCCCGGCCGCTTGCGCTGCTGCCGGGCTTTCCAGCGGCTGCGGGTTCGCCAGCGCCAGAGCAGATCGGTACTCAGGTAGGTCAGGAGGCCACCCAGACTGGCCATGACGGCCAGACCCACCAGCAGGGGTTTGCCCAGGGAGCGTATCCGCTCCCACAGGCCAGAGGTCCCCGAGGGGGGTGTCTCCTGGTCCTGTGCGTCCAGCGTTTGCGGAGATGCTCCGGTGATCCACCCCCCCAGCCGGTACGCCGCGTAGTAGACGGGACCAAAGGTGATGGGATTGGTCACCAGAGTGCTTGCGGCCGCCACGGGAAGGTTGGCCCGGAGCACGATGGCAGCGGCCGCCGTGACCGGAATCTGGGCCAGGGGGATCAGGAGACCGAAAAACACCCCCAGGGCGACACCCAAGGCAACCCCTTTGCGCGACCAGCGCCAGAGCTTGGGATGGCCCAGCCAGGGGGAAAGCCAGCCCAGCCAGCGGCTGGACAGCAGGGATTCCCGGGATGGGATGAAACGGCCGATGGTGTCGATCAGGTTCAATTGGCTGCGCTTACTCGGATTGGGCGGGGGAGGGGATGTCAGGCCGCGTCCGGTTCCCCTCGTCAGTTGTCTGCCTCCCCAGATAGTCGGCCGCCCGGACGCACTGTTCCAGACCACGGCGCAGCACGCTGGCCCGATGCAGCCAGGCGCTGGTGGCATCCACGGCGAGGGCGCCTCGGGCTCCTTCCGAGAGCAGGGCGGCTTTAAGCTGGTGGTAGGACTCCAGCAAGGTGGCCAGGGCGTGCTGGCGTACCTCCCCGGGCGGCAGGGGGTGTTCGGGGTCCACCAGGGCGAGGACTTGCTGGGCCAGATTGCGGAAATGAAGCTCCCTGTCCCGGGCTGACTCGGGCATGCCACCGGGCTGCAGGGATTCGGCCGCAGCCCGGGCCATCCCGGTCGCGGTTTCGTAGTAACGGGCGATGCGCAGCAGTTCAGGAAGTCTTCTGGCGCTTTCGATGGACATTTGCGCCCGGTACAGGTCGATGATGAAGCTGGCAATCGAGCGGTTCAGACTTCCCACAGCCTGGCTTGCCCTGGCCAGGCGCAGGCGATCCGGCTCTTCGGCGGAAAGGGCTTCGCCCAGGCTTCGACGGGCAATGCATCCCATCCGGCGGACCTCCTGCTCCAGGGCATCCAGAGCCAGGACGGGTACGGCCAGAACGGTCTTGTCGATGAAGCGGGGACGTGCGTCGTCTTCTTCCGCCGTGCGAAAGCGGGCTTCAAGAAAGCGCGTCAGCGGCCTGGAGAGGGGCCAGATCAGGATCACCCCCATCACGTTGAACACCGTATGAAAGAGGGCCAGTTCTGCTGCGGGGGAGGCAGGCAGACCGAGCCATGCCCTCAACAGGGTCAGGGCGTCCACCAGCCACGGCAGCAGGAGCAGGGCCACGCAGCCAGTCAGCAGATTGAACAGGATGTGGGCTGCGCCGGTGCGTTTGGCGTTGGAGGTCGCGCCGATGACCGCAACAATGGCCGTCACGGTCGTCCCCACGTTGGCACCGATCACGACGGCGGCGGCTCCGTACGGACCGATCATGCCGCCCTCGGCAGCGGTCAGTGCCACGGTCAGGGATGCACTGGAGCTCTGCATGATGACGGTGAGCAGAAAACCGATCAGGACCTGAATCAGCGTATCCAGGGGAGCGCTGCCCTCGGGCAGCTTGAAATCGGTGGACACGCCCGAAAAAACCTCTTTCAGCATGTCAATGCCAAGGAACAGCAGCCCGAAGCCGGCCAGTGCCGTACCCAGCGCACCGCGACGGCTGCTTTCTCCGGTCAGCCTCAGGAGGGCACCCAGTCCGATCAGGGGCAGGGCCAGGGCTTCGATCTTGAACTTGAGTCCGACCAGGGCCACCAGCCAACCGGTCATGGTGGTGCCCACATTGGCGCCAAAGATGACCCACAGAGCCTGGTACAGGCTGAGCAGTCCGGCATTGACGAAGCCAATGGTGGCCACGGTGACCGCCGTGGAGGATTGAACGAGGGCCGTCACCGCGATACCGGAACCCAGGCCCCACAGGGGAGTCCGGGTTGCTCCGCTGAGAATGCGCTCCAGGGCAGGGCCGGCAGCCTGCTTGAGGCCGTCGGTCATCAAGCCCATGCCCAGCAGGAAAAGCCCGATCCCGCCGCCAATCCCGCCCAGGAGTTGTGGGATATCCATGAGTAAGGCCTAAGGGTCGGGCCCCCTCAGGGCACCAGGAGGACGTTCGTTGGTGCGTGCTCCACCGCGTAGCGGGTCACGCTGCCAAACAGCGTCTCGTCCAGATGGCCACGTCCGTGACGTCCCATCACGAGGAGCTCCGGGCGGTGCTGACGGACACCCTCCACCAGGGCATATCCGGGAAAACCATTCAGCAGCAGCGGCTCGGTCTGCATCGGTGGAAGCGCGCACTCCCGGATGAATGCATCCACCACGCCCTGGGCGGTCGCTTGCGCCGTCTGCAGGATATGGCCGATCTCCTCCTCGCTGGTGCCGTCGAGGCGTAAGCGGTCGGGAGATTCGGTTCGATAGGCATGGGTCACCAGCAGCCGGGCCTGAGGAAACAGTTCGTGGGCTCTCTGGGCGGCGCGCCGAGCCCCCTCCGAGTCTTCCGTGGCGATCATCAACCGTGTCGGGTAAGCGGCGGAGCCATCCCGGGTCAGCAGCACGGGCGCATGCATCCTTTCCAGAACGTGGAGCGCCGTGGTGCCCAACAGGCTCGCCTGCCCCAGTCCGTGTGCGCCCAGCACCAGCAGACAGGCGCCCTGTTCCCGGGTGAATCGGGCGATTTCGGTGACCGCATCGCCTGTCCGGGTTTCAGGAAAGGTTTCAATCCCATAGTCGCGGGCCAGATCCAGGCTCTGGCGGGAGAGCTGGGTGCGGGCAGCCAGGGTGGGGCCGCCTTCCGAGGCCCAGAGGTCCGCACGATAAAGCTGGCGCACGCTTGCCCAGGCACCATCGTCAAACACGTGCAGCACCCCTAACCGGGCCTTCCATTCTCGTGCCAGGGTCGCGGCCAGCCGCAGGGCGGCGTGACTGTCCTGCGAAAAGTCATGAGCAGCAATGACGACGGGTGTTGCCGGCATGATCCCCTCCTGTGATCTTTCTTCAGGGATAGGGCACCAGGGGGGCCTTCAAGTTCCATCCCGCCCGGGATTTAACCGTTGCCCTACAGAAAACGGTCCGGGGTCAGGCGCAGACCAAAACTGAACCAGCGCTGGTCGTTGGAGCCATGCCAGGGCCCCCCCACTGTGGCGTCTGCCTGAATCCGCTCGGGCACGATGGCAAGCCGGATTCCTGCCTGCCAGAACGGCGTGTTGTGGCTGTCGCCGAAGGCTTCGGCAATGCCGGTGACGCGGCTTGACAGCAGGAATTCACCCCCCACCCCCCAGGTGGCCCGCAGTTCGCCGCTGGCCTTGTCCTTCAGCCATCCCAGGTTGGAGTGGATCACCACCCGGTCATTGGCCAGGGACAGGGACGCGGGAAGGTACAGGAAGGTATTGCCCAGCAGATTGGGCCCCGGATTGATGTCTGGATGGCGCACCGTGCCGGCAGCCAGGCCCCAGCCCCAGGAATTGGTTT
>NZ_JAQUVG010000162.1 GCF_028693495.1 Zoogloea sp.
GCCATTGCCCGACAATTAAACAACCGCCCGCGCAAATGCCTCGACTTTGAAACACCAGCGGAGGTCTTTGCGAGGGAAATCATGAACTTTCAACCCAGTGTTGCACTTCAGACTTGAAACCGCCCAGGCATTCGAATTACTCCATCGGGTTCTTTGGGGTTTCAGGGAAAACAGGGTGGGGGAGGGGGCTCAGGCGTCAATCAGCGCAATCACGTCCTCTTCCCGCAGGACCAGCACCTCGTGGCCGTCGATCTTGACCGCCTGGCCGGCGTATTTGCCGAACAGCACCCGGTCTCCGGGCTGTACGGCGAGGGGGCGCACTTCCCCCGTGGTCAGCAGCTTGCCGTGACCGACGGCGATGACTTCGCCCTGGTCGGGTTTTTCTCCGGCGCTGTCGGGAATGACGATGCCGCTGGCGGTGGTGCGCTCCGGTTCCACACGTTTGACGATGATTCGGTCGTAAAGGGGGCGAAGGGCCATCTGTAATGTTCTCCAGTGCGTGATTGGACAGGGCTGCCGGTTGATTCCGGTCGGAGTCCTTGCATTGCAAGGGCAATGCCAGCACGCGATGGTCTTGATTGCCAAGGGTTTCGCGGATTTGTCCCGTTTCTGGCTGTTTCCAGGTCCGCAGCTTTCGGATCAATCCTGCTGATCCGGCAGCAGGGGGACGGGAGCGCTGACTCCCGGTGTTCTGCTGCAATTGCAGCAGCTGGGTGTGTGAAATTCAGCAAATAAGATCTTCATTGCTGAATATTCAACAGCTCAATTTCCTTGGATTAAAAATCCATAAGGATTTCGTTTTTTATTGTTTCCGGTAAATGTGCCGGAAAAGTAAAGTGCATTTCATCTTGTTATGACAAGTTCAAATGCTCCAAATGGAAAACCAGCCTGTTCCCGGTGTGTCGAGTGATGTGCCCCATTACCGGCGCATTGCCACGCTACTGCGCGAGCGGATTCTCGCGGGCGATTGGGCGGCCGGTGCCAAGCTCCCCTCGGAAAGCATACTGGGCCAGCACTTTGCGGTCAGCCGGATCACCGTGCGTCAGGCCCTGGGAGCCCTGCACCAGGAAGGCCTGATCTTCAGCCGGCAGGGGCAGGGGCGCTTTGTAAGCCGTCCGAAGGCGGTGCAGCACGTGAATCGTCTTCAGGGCTTCGGTGAGCAGATGGGCGCGGACGGATATGCGGTGCACAACCGCCTGCTGGGCCTGGCGGAAGTGCCTGCCGAGGCCCGGGTGGCCCTGCGTCTGGGCCTCAGGGCCGGGGCGCCGGTGATGGAGATCCGCCGCCTGCGCCTGCTCGACCTGGAGCCGGTGTCCGTCGAGATCACCTGGCTGCCCGTGGAGATCGGGCGTCGGGTGGCCCGGGCCGATCTGGAGCGACGCGACATCTTCGTGATCCTGGAGAACGATTGTGCCTGCCCCCTGGGGCGGGCGGATCTGGCCCTGGACGCGGTGGCCGCAGATCCGGATGTGGCCGCGCTGCTCCGCCTGCCCGCGGGAGCACCCCTGCTGCGGGTGGAGCGACTTACCCATGACCGGGGCGGCAAGCCCATCGACCACGAATTCCTTTATTTCCGTGGCGACACCTTTCAATACCGATTCCAGGTGGATCGCCACCCCTCTTCAGTGGAGTGACTCATGTCTCATCAATTGGATACCCGCGAAAGCGCCTACGACATCGTGGTGGTGGGCGGCGGTACCGCCGGCCCCATGGCCGCCATCAAGGCCAAGGAGCGCAATCCGGAACTGCGCGTGCTGCTGCTGGACAAGGCCCACGTGAAACGCAGCGGTGCAATCTCGATGGGCATGGACGGCCTCAACAATGCCGTCGTGCCGGGCTATGCCACCCCCGAGCAATACACCAAGGAAATCACCATCGCCAATGACGGCATCGTCGATCAATCCACGGTGTATGCCTACGCAAAGCACAGCTTCACCACCATTGAGCAGCTCGACCGCTGGGGCGTGAAGTTCGAGAAGGACGCCAATGGCGACTACGCCATGCGCAAGGTGCACCACATGGGCACCTACGTGCTGCCCATGCCCGAGGGCCATGACGTCAAGAAGGTGCTCTACCGCCAGCTCAAGCGGGCGCGGGTGGAGATCACCAACCGCATCATCGCCACCCGCCTGCTCACCGCGGCCGACGGCAGCGTGAATGGGGTGATGGGCTTTGATTCCCGCACGGCCGACTTCCACGTGATCCGCGCCAAGGCAGTGATCCTGGCCTGCGGGGCGGCGGGTCGCCTCGGTCTGCCGGCATCGGGCTACCTGATGGGCACCTACGAGAACCCCACCAACGCCGGGGATGGCTACGTGATGGCTTATCACGCCGGGGCCGAGCTGGCCAACCTGGAGTGCTACCAGATCAACCCGCTGATCAAGGACTACAACGGCCCGGCCTGCGCCTACGTGGCCGGGCCCCTGGGGGGCTATACCGCCAACAGCCGGGGCGAGCGCTTCATCGAGTGCGACTACTGGAGCGGCCAGATGATGCTGGAGTTCTACCAGGAGCTGCAGGGCGGCAACGGCCCGGTCTTCCTCAAGCTCAACCACCTGGCCGAGGAGACCATCCAGACCATCGAGACCATCCTGCACAGCAACGAGCGCCCCAGCCGCGGGCAGTTCCACGCCAACCGGGGCACCGACTACCGCCACCAGATGGTGGAGATGCACATCTCCGAGATCGGCTTCTGCAGCGGCCACAGCGCCTCCGGCGTGCATGTGAACGCCCGTGCCGAGACCACCGTGCCAGGCCTCTACGCGGCTGGCGACATGGCCGCCGTGCCCCACAACTACATGCTGGGCGCCTTCACCTACGGCTGGTTTGCCGGCGAGAGCGCGGCGGAGCGGGCCAGCAGCCGTGATTTCACTCCGGTGGACGCGGAGCAGGTGGCCCGCGAGCGGGCCCGCATCTACGCCCCGCTGCTGCGCGACCACGGCTTGCCGGCCCTGCAGGTGGAATACAAGCTGCGGCGCTTCGTGAATGACTACCTGCAGCCGCCCAAGGTCACCCGCAAGTACGAGTTGGCCCTCGAGCGCTTTGCCGAGATCGGTGAGGACCTGGGCCAGCTCCACGCCCGCGATGCCCACGAGCTGATGCGCTGCGCCGAGGCTTCGGTGATCCGCGACTGTGCCGAGATGGCCGCCCGCGCCTCGCTGTTCCGCACCGAGAGCCGCTGGGGCCTCTATCACCTGCGGGTGGACTACCCGGAGCGCAACGACGCCGAGTGGTTCTGCCACGCCCACCTGAAGAAGGATGAGTCCGGTCGGATGAGCCACCACAAGCGCCCCGTCGAGCCCTACATCGTCCCCATCGCCGAACAGGAGCGGGATGCCTACGACCGGCTGCGTGTCGCGCCGAAGGCCCCCGCCGAAAAAACGGCCGCCACCGTCTGACCCCAGGAGAAACCCATGGCATTCCAACCCCGCAGCATCGCCCAGTTCAGTGAGGCCGCCGTCACCGTGGATCTGGACAAGTGCATCGCCCACAAGGGCTGCACCGTGTGCATTGACGTGTGCCCGATGGACATCCTCGAGATCGATCCCCAGACCGGCAAGGCCTTCATGAAGCGCGACGAGTGCTGGTACTGCCTGCCTTGCCAGAAGGACTGCCCCACCGGCGCCATCCACGTCGCCATTCCCTACCTGCTGCGCTGATCTTCCGCTTCACCCCAACAATAGAGAGAACTCCCCATGCGATTTTCAACCTTCACCAAGGCCGCAGCGTCCGCGCTCGTCGCCATGACCGTCAGCCTCGGCGCCCACGCCGAGACCCTGCGCCTGGCCATCGGCACCCAGGACACCACCATCAACTGCGCCACCGGCGGCCTGCTGATCCGCGAGCTCAAGCTACTCGACAAGTACCTGCCGAAGGATGGCAAGTACAAGGATGTGCAGTACGACATCCAGTGGAAGAACTTCACCTCCGGCGCCCCGCTGACCAACGAGATGGTGGCCGACAAGCTGGACATCGGTACCATGGCCGACTTCCCCGGCTCGGCCAACGGCGCCGCCTTCCAGAAGGCCGGCAAGAAGAGCCTGTTCATCACCGTGCTGTCGGGCAGCACCCAGGGCAGCGGTAATGGCGTGGTGGTGCCCCGCGACTCCAGTGCCACCACCCTGGCCGAGCTGCGCGGCAAGACCATCTCGGTGCCCTTCGCCTCCGCCGCCCACGGCATGCTGCTGCGGGCCCTCAAGCGCCAGGGCCTCGACCCCGAGAAGGACGTGAACATCATCACCCAGGCGCCGGAAGTGGC
>NZ_JAQUVG010000063.1 GCF_028693495.1 Zoogloea sp.
CCTTGACCTTGGCAGAGGCAACCGCCTTGGCCGGCCTGGCTGCGGCCTTGGCCGAGGATCCGGCTGCAGCGCGCTTCGGTGCGGGCTTGACCACCTCGGCGGAGACCGCAGCAACCGGGGATGCTGCGGCCGGGACCGGCTCAAGCACGGGAGGAGCTGGCGGCACAACGGTTTCTGCCACAGCCGGGGCCACAGCCAGGGCATCGGCCGGGTCGGGCAGACGGCTGGCAAGGGCTTCGCCCTCCTGCTGCAATGCTGCACGGAGGGCGGTCTTGGTGGGGGTGTTCATGCTTTCTCTCCTGTCAGTTTCAATACTTCGATCACCAGCTTGTTCATTTCGCGCACGGCCTCGCCACCGGCCCGGCCAAGCTGGTAGACCGAACCGCCGATGACCGCACTCTGGGCATACGCGTTACGCTGGGCCAGGGACGCCCCAAGAATGGGCAACTCAAAGTCGCGCATCACTTCAAGCACATCCCAGGCAAGGTTGGTCCGCAGCACCCGGTTAGGCACCAGGGCAGCCTTGAGGCCCTTGCGGGCCGCCTGAACCTGCAGGATCAGGCGCTCGACGCCCTTGGTGGACCACAGATCCGCCGGGCTGGGCACCACCGGCACCAGGGCCAGATCAGCCTCCTGGAGGGACGCCAGCGTAGCCGGATGCTCGATGGAAGGCGGACAATCCAGCAGGATCATGCCGGCCCCGTCCCGGGCAAGCCGGCGGATCGCATCGTGGAGAGCCTGGGGTGTCTCCGCCAGCCCCTCCACCGCTGCCGGAAAGGGGTGGGTGGCACTGGCTGCCCGGGCCCAGCGCCAGGCCGTCTGCTGGGGATCCAGATCGATGATCGCCACCGATCTGCCGCTGCGGGCAAGACCTCCAGCCAGTTGCATCGTGAGCGTCGACTTGCCCGCACCGCCTTTCTGGGACAGCACGGTCACCACCTTGGACTTGGCCACACCAGCCTCCATTGCGTAATACTTTATTATTTTTACGCTTTCGCTGCTGAAGTGCAAGTCTCATACGAAGCCCGCACCCGCCCCTCCGGTCCCGTACGGGAGAATCCGCACACGGAGGGGGGCCTGACAGGGAGGAACCGAACCGTCAGAGAAGATTCATGGGGCGCGTGAAGCCATCCACACGCCGGGAGCCTGGTCTGGCACGGCGAACGCCGTGGGAAAGCTGAGCTGCCGGCACCGGTCAGCGCATGACATCCCTGCCGGAGGAGGCCCCGGGAGCCCGGGCGTGAGGCGGCGGGGGACACGGACAGGGCTTGAGCCCCCGGTTCCCAAGACCCAGACACTGGACGCCATGGCAGCCACAATCGACCGCCAGCTCGGCCTTTCCCCCCTCCTCCAGTTCGGCCACATGCAAGAGACGCAAAAAGCGCTCCGCCGACGTTCGACTGGAAAAAACCGTCAGCCGTCCATCATTGGCACACAGCCAGCGCTCATCTACCGATAGCGCCAGGCAGCCATCCCGCCCCCCTCCTGACAGGGGATGAATCCGCACCCGTGGCGTTCCCTGCGACGATACCGCAGCAGCAGCGAGCTCAAGCCAGGTGGCATTGCGTCCCTTGAGTTCCATCATGTCCCCTCCTTTTTATCGCGCACCGCTGAAGAACGCTAAAATGACAACGATCAGTGCGATGCTCCAAGTATTATCGATAAATGGAATAAGCCCCGGCAGCCGGCAGTTCCCGGCCATGCCTCCGGGAAAACCCTGCCCTCAGCATGGATGAAAACTCTCCCAGATCCTCCATGCAACAGACCGCTTTCAACCGGAGAAAGACTTGATGAAGCTCGAAACCCTCGCCGTTCACGGTGGCTACAGCCCCGACCCGACCACCAAGGCTGTGGCTGTGCCCATCTACCAGACCACCTCCTACGCCTTTGATGACACCCAGCATGGAGCCGACCTGTTCGACCTCAAGGTAGCCGGCAACATCTACACCCGCATCATGAACCCCACCCAGGCGGTGCTCGAAGCGCGCGTGGCGGCGATGGAAGGCGGCATCGCCGGCCTCGCCCTGGCCTCCAGCATGGCGGCCATCACCTACGCCATCCAGACCATCGCCGAAGCGGGAGACAACATCGTCTCGGCCTCCACCCTGTACGGCGGCACCTACAACCTGTTTGCCCACACCCTGCCCCAGATCGGCATCCAGGTCCGCTTCGCGGACTACCGCGACCCGGCCTCCTTCGCCCCGCTGATCGACGCCCGCACCAAGGCCATCTTCTGCGAATCGGTGGGCAACCCCCTGGGCAACATCACCGATTTCGAAGCGCTGGCGGCCATCGCCCACGCCCACGGCATTCCGCTGATCGTGGACAACACCGTGCCCTCGCCCTACCTGTGCCGGCCCATCGAACACGGCGCCGACATCGTGGTGCATTCCCTGACCAAATACATCGGTGGCCATGGCACCTCCATCGGCGGGATCATCGTCGATAGCGGCAAATTCCCCTGGGCCGAGCACAAGGAGCGCTTCCGCCGCCTGAACGAGCCAGATGTGTCCTACCACGGCGTGGTCTACACCGAAGCGCTCGGCCCCGCGGCCTATATCGGCCGCGCCCGGGTGGTGCCCCTGCGCAACATGGGCGCGGCGATCAGCCCCTTCAACGCCTTCCTGATCCTGCAGGGTGTCGAAACCCTGGCCCTGCGCATGGACCGGATCTGCGCAAGCACCCTCAAGGTCGCCGAATACCTGCAGGGCCATGCCAAGGTGGCATGGGTGAATTACGCCGGCCTGCCGGACCACCCGGATCATGACCTGGTTCAGAAATACATGGGCGGCCGGGCCTCGGGCATCCTCAACTTCGGCGTGAAAAGCGCCGACGGCGACGGCAAGGCTGCCGGCGGCCGCTTCCAGGATGCACTCAAGCTGGTCACCCGCCTGGTGAACATCGGCGACAGCAAGAGCCTGGCCTGCCACCCGGCCTCCACCACCCACCGCCAGCTCTCGCCGGAGGAGATGAAGAAGGCCGGCGTGTCCGAAGACATGGTCCGCCTGTCCATCGGCATCGAGCACATCGACGACATCCTGGCCGACCTGGACCAGGCGCTGGCCGCGGTCTGATCGACACCACAGCACTCAGGAAAAACGCCGGGACTCCCATCCCGGCGTTTTTCATTTCAGATCACAGTACGGCGTCAGGCGGCGCAGCCTGCGGCATCTTCTACAGCGAGCGGCACACCATGAGCCCCCGCACGGTTGGCAGCGCTGATGATCGCGCGCACCGATGCCGTCACGGTGTTGCGGTGCATGCCCGCCCCGAAGCGGCTGCCCGCCACCCCCTCCAGCGCCACCTCGACGATGCACATGGCCGCCGCATCCGCGCCCTTACCCATGGAACGCTCCTCGAAGCTCTGCACGCGGATCGGCACACCGATGGCGGCCACCGCAGCCTCCACCGGACCGTTGCCTTCACCGACAAACTCCACTGCCCGGCCGTTCACCTCGGCCTCGATGCGGATACCCTGGCGGTGGCCAGCCTCGAAGAGGTGATGGGCCACGTAGCGGATCGGCGCGTCAGCCTCGAGGTATTCGTGGCTGAAGAGGGTCCACAACTGGTGCGCATCCACTTCCTGACCCGTCTCGTCGGTGAGCCGCTGAACGGCCGCGCTGAAGTCCACCTGCATCCGCCGCGGCATCACGAGACCGTAATGAGCCTGAAGCAAGTGGGCCACGCCCCCTTTGCCGGACTGGCTGTTCACGCGGATCACCGAATCGTAGGTACGCCCCACGTCGAGCGGATCGATCGGCATGTAAGGCACCGTCCACCGGGCATCCGCCTGCTGCACCTCGAAGCCTTTCTTGATGGCGTCCTGGTGCGAGCCGGAGAAGGCGGTGAACACGAGGTCGCCCACATACGGATGGCGCGGATGAATGGGCAACTGGGTGCACTCCTCCGCCACCCGGGCCACATCGTTGATGTCCGAGAAATCGAGGCCGGGATCAATGCCCTGCGTATACATGTTGAGGGCAAGGGTCACGATATCCACGTTGCCGGTGCGCTCACCATTCCCGAAAAGGCAACCCTCCACCCGGTCGGCACCGGCAAGCATCGCCAACTCGGCAGCCGCCACGGCCGTACCCCGATCATTGTGCGGATGCACGCTGAGGGTGATCTGGTCCCGGCGGGCAAGATTGCGGTGCATCCATTCGATCTGATCGGCATACACGTTCGGGCCCGCCACCTCCACGGTGGCCGGAAGGTTGAGGATCACCTTCTCACCCGGCCTGGGATCCCAGGCCGCCACCACCGCATCGCACACCTCCTTGGCAAAATCGAGCTCGGTGGCGGTAAACACCTCGGGACTGTACTGGAGCACCCATTCGGTTTCCGGGTGCTGGGCAGCAAGTTCCTTGACGAGGGTCACACTGGCCACGGCAAGGGCCTTGACCTCATCCTTGCTCATCCCGAACACCGTCTCGCGGAACACCGGCGAGGTCGCATTGTAGATGTGGACGATGGCCCGGCGGGCGCCCTTGAGGGACTCCATGGTGCGGCGGATGAGGTGCTCGCGGGCCTGACTCAAGACCTCGATGGTCACGTCGTCGGGGATCTCGCCCTGCTCGATGAGCTGACGGACGAAATCGAAATCAGTCTGGGAGGCGGAAGGGAAGGCGACTTCGATTTCCTTGAAGCCGATCGCCACGAGCTTACGGAACATCCGCAACTTGCGGGCGGCATTCATCGGTTCGAAGAGGGCCTGGTTGCCGTCACGGAGATCGGTGCTCATCCAGACGGGAGGATGGGTGATCGTGCGGCTGGGCCACTGGCGGTCAGCGAGGGCGACCGGGGGAAAGGCGGCGTACTTGGTGTGCGGATGCTTCAACATGATGATCTTGTCCTTTGCTTTCGTCGGATACGGTTCGGGTGTTCGGATGCGGACGCAGGGCTGCCAGACTGCCGCGGGCTCGTGGCCTGGCAACCGGGGCGCAGTCGTAGGGATGACTGGAAACGTTTCGATGCATTCATGGTGACACTCCGTGAAATCGGGATGCGGGAAGCCCATACGCCTCTGGTGAGACGGCAGGGCATGACCAACAGGAAGGGAGATGTGATGTGTGCCCGTCAGGGCAGCAGCAGACCCAGCCCGGAGAGGGGCGGCAGGAGGGACAGAAGGGTCTGATGCGTGGAGTTCATAGGCTCAAACTTATCAGGGGATTTCTGCCCCGTCAAACCATGGTGACGATTAACGCTTGCTATCCTCAACCCAGCGTGCAACCCAGCACCTGGTAACCGGGGCCTTCATGGACGATCTGGCCTGGCACGAACTTGATGGTTCGCCCCGCCATGCGGGCAAACACCGGATGCCCCAGCGGCATGAACCCCGGCTCGCACACCACGCGCACCCCCCGGCCCCGCACCACTGCATCACACAGAATGCCGCTCCAGCCACGGCTTCCATCATCGAGGGAGATCGCCTGGGGCGCGTTACTCAGGGTCTGCAGGCCAAGAAAGACCTGTCCCGCCTCACTCCGTACCCGGCGCACCCGGGCCAGCAGCCAGCGCCCGGTCTCCCCCAGCTGAGCAGCCACCAAGGCACCGACCCGGCAGGTCTCATGATCGAAAAGCGGTCCTTGAAGGCGGAATCCCGTCCGGCTGGCATCCAGCAGAAACCAGGCGGCAGCCGGTCGCAACTGAGCATCGCCGGAAAGAAGGGAGCGGATGAAACCGACCCCCGTGGCCAGGGACACCTCGCCCCCAACCGCGTGACGACGGTATTGACGCCTGGGCGGCTGAGGTCCCCAGTGGCGGGCAAGATGGCTGATGGTGGCCATCACCGCCTCGGGCTCCAGACCGGCAAAAGCCGGTGGCACCCCGGCCGAGCGCAGTGTCCTCTCCAGTTCTCCCAGCACAGGCAAGGCCTCCGACGGACGGAAGAAATGCAGGTTTCCCCCTTCGGCCGGTGCTTCAAGACAACGCCGGGGTGGGGCGAGTCCTTGCAGGTCCACTGCAAACAGGCTGCCCTGCACCGGCTGGCGACTCAGCCCCAGCACATACTGGAAGTGGCGCACCAGCTTGTCTGCGGCCTCGATACGCTCCGGGCTGAGCTGATCCAGATGCGCGCACTGCAGCGCCACCAGCCGGATGAACTCGCAGGTGACGGTGGAACGGGTATCCCTCCCCTCCCGGTAACGCACCGGCACATTCAGCGCACCACTGGCCTCAGCCATCCGGAACGCCTGGCCTGCCCGCAGCCAGACCTGGGGATCCAGATCCTCGTAGGCAAAGGCGGTCCATTTCATCTCACCCGCTGCCGAGCGGATGGTGCGCAGCAGCAGGTGGGTACGCAGTTCGTCATCCGGGCCGCTTCCAACGTCGGCCGACAGGGTGTTCAGCGCCAGATCGTAGGCACGCCCCAAACTGGTGTGAAAATCCCGTCCCAGCGCCTTGTAGCGCAGACTGCGGGCACTGAAGGCATTGGACAGATACAGGCCGGCGGTCTGGCGCAACTGGGGCTGGGCCGCCTCGTCAAGGGTGATGACCAGCCTGCCGAGGGTCCTGGCGGGCAATGCGGCTTCGTAGTGGAATGAATCAAGCCAGCGGATCACCTCGATGATCGCCGTGGGTGCTTCATGGCCAGCCAGGCCGTGCAGGATCTGCTGCAGGGCGTGGGGCTTGAGGAGGGGATGCACACCACCGGACTGCACGCCAACGCCCACTGCCTGCCTGCCTTCCATAACCGAATGACACCGGGAAATTCAAGAAAAATCATGGTAGCACAGGGCCTTGCAAACCCAGCCGGCGGCCGGGCAGGCAAGGGTCACCCCGGAGCACGGAACCGGTGTCCTTCGGGTAAACTCGCGCTTTTGGGGTTTTTCCATGCGCCAGTATCACGAACTCATGGGCCACGTGCTGGAAAACGGCCACCGCAAGGACGACCGTACCGGGACCGGTACCCTCTCCGTCTTTGGCTGGCAGATGCGCTTCAAGCTGGCCGAGGGTTTTCCGCTTCTGACCACCAAGAAGCTCCACACCCGCTCGATCATTCACGAACTGCTGTGGTTCCTGCAGGGCGACACCAACATCCGCTACCTCCAGGACAACGGTGTTTCCATCTGGAACGAATGGGCGGACGAAAATGGTGAGCTGGGGCCGGTCTACGGCAAGCAATGGCGGCGCTGGGAGGCGCCCGGCGGCCGCAGCATCGACCAGATCAGCCAACTGGTGGAGGCCCTCCGGAAGAACCCCGACTCCCGGCGCCACATCGTCTCGGCCTGGAACCCGTCAGAAGTGGACCGCATGGCGCTTCCACCCTGCCACGCCCTGTTCCAGTTCTACGTGGCCGGCGGCAAGCTCTCCTGCCAGCTCTACCAGCGCAGCGCCGACATCTTTCTGGGGGTGCCCTTCAACATCGCCAGCTACGCCCTGCTGACCCTGATGGTGGCCCAGGTCTGCGGCTACGAGCCGGGCGATTTCGTATGGACCGGCGGCGACTGCCACCTCTACACCAACCATCTGGAGCAGGCCCGCCTGCAGTTGTCCCGCGAGCTGCGGCCCCTGCCCACCATGCGGATCAACCCTCAGGTCAAGGACATCTTCGCCTTCAAGTTCGAGGATTTCACCCTCGAGGGCTACGATCCCCATCCCCACATTTCCGCACCGGTGGCCGTATGAACACACCCGTTATCGCCCTGATTGCCGCCTGCGCCCGGGGCGGGGTGATCGGCCTTGACAACCGCCTGCCCTGGCATCTGCCGGAGGACATGAAGTTCTTCCGGGAGACCACCCGGGGCAAGCCGGTGATCATGGGACGCAAGACCTGGGAGTCCCTCCCGGGCGCCTTCCGTCCCCTGCCCGGCCGGCGGAACATCGTGGTGAGCCGCAACGCCGGGTATCAGGCCGACGGAGCCACCGTAGCGGGGGGGCTGTCCGAGGCACTGGCGGCGGCAGGCGCTGCCGACACCGTCTTCGTGATCGGCGGCGCCGAGCTCTACCGCCAGGCCCTGCCGATGGCCGACCGCCTCTACCTCACCGAGATCGACGAGGATTTCGCGGGAGATGCCTGCTTCCCCGAATTCGCCACCGAGCACTGGCGCGAGGTGCAACGCACCCCCCAGGTCGCGGCCTCCGGCCTCTCCTTCGCGTGGGTCACATACGAGCGCAGGTAGCGCTGCCTGCACCAGGGGAAACAAAAACGCCGCGGAGCCGCGGCGTTTTTGCTGTTGCATCTTCAGGGGCGCCGGTCAGTCCCTCACGCAATCCACAAAGTAGTGGATGCGCCCATCGCGCACTTCCTTCACGAGCCCGTGCACATCGGTCTCGAAGCCCGGGAAGCGTTCATTGAATTCGCGGGCGAAGTGGAGATACTGGACCACGGTCTTGTTAAAGCGCTCACCCGGGATCAACAGCGGGATGCCCGGCGGATAGGGCGTCAGCAGCACGCTGGTGACCCGGCCCTCCAGTTCGTCGATGGAGACCCGCTCGATCTCCCGGTGAGCCATCCTGGCAAAGGCATCCGCCGGCTTCATGGCCGGAATCATGTCGGACAGGTACATCTCGGTGGTCAGGCGGGCCACGTCCTTGGCCCGGTACACCGCGTGGATGTCCCGGCACAGGTCACGCAGGCCAACCCGCTCGTAGCGCGGGTTTTTCTGCACGAACTCGGGCAGCACCTTCCACAGGGGCTGATTCTTGTCGTAGTCGTCCTTGAACTGCTGCAGCTCGGTCACCATGCTGTTCCAGCGGCCCTTGGTGATGCCGATGGTGAACATGATGAAAAAGGAGTAGAGACCGCATTTCTCGACGATCACCCCGTGCTCGGCCAGATATTTGGTGACGATGGCGGCAGGAATCCCCCGCTCGGCAAACTCTCCATCCACATCAAGGCCCGGGGTGATGATGGTGGCCTTGATCGGGTCCAGCATGTTGAAGCCCTCGGCCAGGCTCCCAAAGCCGTGCCAGCGCTCACCCGGCTTGAGCATCCAGGCGTCACGCTCCTCAATGCCTTCCTCCGAGAGGTCGTCGGGGCCCCACACCTTGAACCACCAGTCGGCACCCCACTCCTCGTCCACCTTGCGCATCGCACGGCGAAAGTCCAGGGCTTCGGCGATGGACTCCTCTACCAGAGCGGTGCCGCCGGGCTCCTCCATCATCGCCGCCGCCACGTCGCAGGACGCGATGATCGCGTACTGGGGGCTGGTGGAGGTGTGCATGAGGTAAGCCTCGTTGAACACATCCCGGTCCAGGTGCTGCTGCTCGGCATCCTGGACGAGGATCTGTGAGGCCTGGGACAGGCCCGCCAGCAGCTTGTGGGTGGACTGGGTCGAGAAGATCATCGACTCCTTGCAGCGCGGACGGTCCGCCCCGATGGCGTGGTAGTCGCCGTAGAAATCGTGGAAGGCCGCATGGGGCAGCCAGGCCTCGTCGAAATGCAGGGTATCGATCCTGCCGTCCAGCTCTTCCTTGATCGCTTCCACGTTGTAGAGCACACCGTCGTAGGTGGACTGGGTGATGGTCAGCACCCGCGGCTTGGCCGTCTTGTCGGCGATGAAGGGGTTGGCGTCGATCTTCTTCTGGATGTTCTCCCAGGAGAACTCCGCCTTCGGGATGGGACCGATGATGCCGAAGTTGTTGCGGGTCGGCATCAGGAAGACCGGGACGGCGCCGGTCATCATGATCGCATGGAGGATGGATTTGTGGCAGTTGCGGTCCACCACCACGATGTCGCCCGGCGCCACGGTGGAGTGCCAGACGATCTTGTTGGACGTGGAGGTGCCGTTGGTGACGAAGTACAGGTGATCGCAGTTGAAAATCCGCGCCGCGTTGCGCTCCGAGGCGGCCACCGGGCCGGTGTGGTCAAGCAGCTGGCCAAGTTCCTCGACGGCATTGCAGACGTCGGCGCGGAGCATGTTCTCGCCGAAGAACTGGTGGAACATCTGACCGACCGGGCTCTTCAGGAAGGCCACACCGCCGGAGTGGCCAGGGCAGTGCCAGGAGTAGGAACCGTCGGAAGCGTAGTGGACCAGGGCCTGGAAGAACGGTGGCGGCAGGGACTCGAGGTAGGCCTTGGCCTCGCGCACCACGTTGCGGGCGATGAACTCCGGCGTATCCTCGTACATGTGGATGAAGCCGTGCAGTTCACGCAGCACATCGTTGGGAATGTGGCGGGAAGTGCGGGTCTCACCATGCAGGAAAATGGGAATATCGGCATTGCGCAACCGGATCTCGCTGACGAAGGCCCGCAGGTCGGCAATGGCCTTTTCAGCTGCCTGCGCAGACGAGAACTCCTCATCATCGATGGACAGGATGAAGGCAGAACCGCGGCTCTGCTGCTGGGCAAAGGACGCCATGTCACCGTAGCTGGTCACGCCCAGCACCTGGAGACCCTCCTTCTCGATGGCTTCCGCCAGGGCGCGAATGCCCAGCCCGGACGTGTTTTCCGAACGGAAGTCCTCGTCGATGACGATGACCGGAAAATTGAAGCGCATGCTCGACTCCTCGATGCCCAGTCTGTACGGGCAGTTCAACAAAAAAACGTTGGGCGGACCTGCGTGATTACGCACGATCCGCCCGCGGGTTGTCAGACCCTAACTGACAAATGTTTCAGATTTTCGGCAGCGTGACGCCGGTCTGGCCCAGGTACTTGCCGCCCCGATCCCTGTAGGAGGTGTCGCAGACCTCATCGGATTCGAAGAACAGCATCTGGGCCACGCCCTCATTGGCGTAGATCTTGGCCGGCAGTGGCGTGGTGTTGGAAAACTCCAGGGTCACATGACCCTCCCACTCCGGCTCGAGCGGGGTCACATTCACGATGATGCCACAGCGGGCATAGGTGGACTTGCCCAGGCACACCGTCAGCACGCTGCGCGGGATGCGGAAGTACTCCACTGTGCGGGCCAGGGCGAAGGAGTTCGGCGGGATGATGCACACGTCGCCGGTGAAATCGACGAAGTTGCGTTCGTCGAAGTTCTTCGGATCCACGATGGTGGAGTTGATGTTGGTGAAGATCTTGAATTCGTTGGCTACACGCACGTCGTAGCCATAGCTGGACGTGCCGTAGGAGACGATCTTGCCGCCCTCGTTCTGGCGCACCAGTTCGGGAGCAAAGGGTTCGATCATCTGCGCATCGCCTTCCGCCATGCGGCGAATCCATTTGTCCGATTTGATGCTCACGCGGGGCCCCTGCGAAAAACGCGCATTCTACATGCAGCGGAGGTGAGGGGAAGAGGTATGGAAGGCAGAATTCCACACCCCCGCCCATGGCATTTATTTCTTCTTGTCGTCCTCGTCGTCGCTGACCGCATCGTAGATGCCCTTGCCCACCTTGAAGGGAACCTTGACCACCTCGACGCCCACATCCACCGCGGTCCCCACCACGGCCCCCACCACACAGCCGGACAAGCCCAGGAGGCAGGCCATCAGCAGGCCTGCGCGCTTCATGTAACGGGCGATCACGTGTTCTGCACCACGATGCTGGGGAACTTGGAGCTCATGTCCTTCTGCTTGTCGGCGACGGCGATCGCCACCTTGCGGGCGATCGTCTTGTAAAGCTCGGCCACGCGACCGTCCGGATCGGCAATCACCGTCGGTGTTCCCCTGTCCACCTCCTGGCGGATCTGGATGTCCAGGGGCAACGCCCCCAGGAAGGGCACGCCATAGTCCCGGCACATGGCCTCGCCACCACCGGCACCGAAGATGTGCTCTTCGTGGCCACACTTGGAGCAGATGTGGATACTCATGTTTTCAACGATGCCGAGGATGGGCACCCCCACCTTCTCGAACATCTTGAGGCCCTTGCGGGCGTCCAGCAGGGCGATGTCCTGGGGCGTGGTGACGATCACCGCACCGGTCACGGGCACGCTCTGGGAGAGAGTCAGCTGGATGTCGCCGGTCCCCGGGGGCATGTCGATGATCAGGTAATCCAGGTCGCGCCAGTTGGTGTCCTTGAGGAGTTGCTGGAGCGCACCGGTGGCCATCGGACCGCGCCAGACCATGGGCGTCTCCACATCCACCAGAAAGCCGATGGACATCACCTGCAGGCCATGGGCCTCCAGGGGCTCCATGGTCTTGCCGTCCGTGGATTCAGGTTTGCCGCCGGCAATGCCCAGCATCTGGGGCTGGGAGGGACCATAGATGTCCGCATCCAGGATCCCCACCCGGGCCCCCTCGGCCGCCAGGGCCAGGGCCAGGTTCACCGCCGTGGTGCTCTTGCCCACCCCCCCCTTGCCGGAAGCAACGGCGATGATGTTGCGCACGCCGGGCATCAGCTTGGCCCCCTGCTTGACCGCGTGGGCGACGATCTTGGCAAACACGTTGGCGCTGACGTTGGCGACGCCCGGGACGGTCTTCACCTGGGCAATCAGCGCGGCACGGATGGCGTCGACCTGGCTCCGGGCCGGGTAACCCAGTTCGATGTCGAAGGACACATCAGCGCCGCTGATGCGCAGGTTCTTGACCCAGCGGGCAGAGACATAGTCCTTCCCGGTGTTGGGATCGGCATACTGGCGGAGGCTGTCGAGGACGCTTTGTTCGGTGAGGCTCATGGTGTCAGGGGCCGACGGGCGGCGAAAAAAGGAAAACATGGCGCTAAACCAGGCGGGGCAAACCCGAGTAATTTACTCCAGTTTACCGAAAAGCCGCCGGCTCCGCGATGAGAGAATCGCTTTGCTAGAATGGCGGATTCGGAACAATTCACGCTTCAGGCCCCATCCATGACCTCCCAGCGCAAGATTCTCGTCACCAACGCCCTGCCCTACGCCAACGGCGACATTCACCTCGGTCATCTGGTGGGCTACATCCAGGCCGACATCTGGGTACGTTACCAGCGCATGCGCGGCCACACGGTGCACTATGTATGTGCAGACGACACCCACGGCACGCCGGTCATGCTGCGGGCAGAAAAGGAAGGCCTGACCCCGGAACAGCTCATCAACCGGGTACATGGCGAGCACAGCCGGGATTTCCGGGACTTCGGTGTGGCCTTCGACAACTACCACTCCACCCATAGCGACGAAAACCGCTGGTACGCCGAAGACATCTACACCCGCCTGCGCGACGGCGCCAGGCTCATCGAGACCCGCTCCATCGAGCAGTTCTACGATCCGGTCAAGGAAATGTTCCTGCCGGACCGCTTCATCAAGGGCGAGTGCCCCAAATGCGGCGCAGCTGACCAGTACGGCGACAACTGCGAGGCCTGTGGCGCCGCCTACACCCCCACCGAGCTCAAGAACCCGTTCTCGGCCGTGTCCGGCGCCAAACCGGTGTTGCGCACTTCCGAGCATTACTTCTTCCGGCTCTCCGATGCGCGTGCCGTCGAGTTCCTGCGTGCATGGACCCAGGGCAGCACGCCCGACGGCACCCGCCGGCTGCAGCAGGAGGCCGCCAACAAGATGAAGGAGTGGCTCGGCGAGGCCGGCGAGAACAAGCTCTCCGACTGGGACATCTCCCGCGATGCCCCCTACTTCGGCTTCGAGATCCCCGACGCTCCGGGCAAGTACTTCTATGTGTGGCTGGATGCGCCGATCGGCTACTTCGCCAGCTTCAGGAACCTCGCCAGCAAGCGCAGCGACATCGACGTGGCCGACTTCACCGAAGCGGGCCCTGCTGCTGCGGCCGGCACCGAGCTGATCCACTTCATCGGCAAGGACATCCTCTACTTCCACGCCCTGTTCTGGCCCGCCATGCTGCACTTTGCCGGCTACCGCTCGCCCACCCAGCTGTGCGTGAACGGCTTTCTCACCGTCGACGGCGCGAAAATGAGCAAGAGCCGCGGCACCTTCATCACCGCCCGCAGCTACACCGAGCAGAAGCTCAACCCCGAGTGGCTGCGCTATTACTTCGCCGGCAAGTCCAACGGGACCATGGAAGACGTGGACCTCAACCTGGATGACATGATCGCCAAGGTCAACTCCGACCTGGTGGGCAAGTTTGTCAACATCGCCAGCCGTTGTGCCGGCTTCATCGCCAAGCGCTTCGACGGCAGGCTGGGGGCGCACGACGGGGCGCTGGCCCTCGACTGGAGCGTGGACGACGTGGCCGCGGCCTACGAAACCCGTGATTTCAGCCGGGCCCTGCGCAGGATCATGGAGTTCGCCGACCTGGCCAACGGCTACGTCAACGACAACAAACCCTGGGAACTCGCCAAACAGGAAGGCCAGGAGGCTCGCCTGCACGTGGTGTGCACCACCGCGCTCAACATCTTCAAGGCCCTCACCGGCCTGCTCAAGCCGGTGCTGCCGAGCCTCGCGGCACAGGTCGAATCCTTCCTCGCCATTGCCCCCCTGAACTGGGACACGCTCCTCGCCCCGCTCCCCGCCGGCCACACCATCAACACCTACAGCCACCTCATGACCCGCATCGAGCGCAAGCAGGTGGATGCCCTGCTGGAAGCCAACCGGGAGTCCCTCGCCCCCGCCGCCACCGCGGCTCAGCCAGCCAGGGCCGGTACGGGCAAGGACGACAAGGCCGCCCACTCGGAACAGCGCCACGCCCAGCACCAGGCCCATGCCGCCGCCACCGAAGCGGCGCAGGCCAGCGAGTTCGAGCCCTTCATTTCCATCGACGACTTCGGCAAGGTGGACCTGCGGATTGCGAAGATCGTCTCCGCCGAACATGTGGAAGGGGCCGCCAAGCTGCTCCGCCTGCAGCTCGACATCGGGGAGGACAAACCCCGCCAGGTCTTTGCCGGCATCAAGTCGGCCTACGATCCGGCCACCCTGGTCGGCCGTCTGACCGTCATGGTGGCCAACCTGGCTCCCCGCAAGATGAAGTTCGGCCTGTCCGAAGGAATGGTGCTTGCCGCCTCCGACACCTCCGGGGACACCCCGGGGCTGTTCATCCTGTCCCCCGATGCGGGCGCCCAGCCGGGCATGCGAGTCAAGTAATGCACGGCAAGCGCTCCCCTCTGCCCCGTCTCACCCCTGCCTTCTGGGGCTGGGCCGCCCTCGACATGATCGGAGTGATGGTGCTCGCCCTCGGCGCGGCCTACCTGATCGAAGATCGCGCCTCCCTCCTGCCGGGGCTGCCGGCCAATGGCACCCAGGCCTGGATCTGCGTGGCCGGCGGCATTGCCACGGTCTTCGTGGCAGCGGTCAAGATGCTGGTCGAGGTCATGCACGCGGCCTCCCGCAGCACCCGGGCCGCCAACGACGAGCGGATTCACTGAGCCCCCTTCGCCATGCCACTGACCGCCAGCAAACGATGGATCGTCCAGCAGCGCACCGCCTCTGGCCGATGGCCTCCGCATGCCGCCTCAGGCGGCCCCCAGCCCCTCACCACCAGCCTGCGGAACCATCATGAAGATCCCTTTTCGCCCCAAGCTCCTCGATACCCTGCCCGGCTATGACGCCGGCCAGTTCGGCCGCGACGCATCCGCGGGCCTGACCGTCGGCGTCCTGGCCCTGCCCCTGGCGATGGCCTTCGCCATCGCCTCGGGCATGTCCCCCACCGCTGGCATCTGGACCGCCATCATCGCCGGCTTCCTGATTGCCGCCCTGGGCGGATCCCGCGTCCAGATCGGCGGCCCCACCGGTGCCTTCATCCCCATCATCTACGGCATCGTCGCCGAATACGGCGTCCAGAGCCTGCTGGTCGCCACCATGCTGGCCGGTGCCATGCTGGTGGCCATGGGCGTGTTCCGGCTGGGCAGCCTGATCCGCTTCATCCCCAAAACGGTCGTGATCGGCTTCACCAACGGCATCGCGGTAGTGATCTTCCTCGCCCAGATCAAGGATTTCCTGGGCCTGCAGATCGACCACCTGCCCGGCGAGTTCTTCGGCAAGATGAAGGCGCTGATCAGCCACCTGCACACCATCGACCCCCCCACCGTGGCCCTGTCGGTCGCCTCCCTGGCCGTGCTGCTGTCCTGGAATCGCCTGGCCCGGCAATTCAAGCCGCTGGCCCGGATGCCTGGCCCCCTGGGGGTGCTGGTGATCGCCACGGTGGCCAATGCCGTGCTGGAACTGCCGGTGGAGACCATCGGCAGCCGCTTCAACGGCATTCCCCAGGAGCTGCCGGCCTTCGCCCTGCCGGAGCTGTCCCTGACCACCCTGGGCAAGCTGATCTCTCCTGCCCTGACCATCGCCCTGCTGGGCGCCATCGAATCCCTGCTCTCGGCACGGGTGGCCGACAGTGCCATCGAAGACCGCCACGACCCCAACCAGGAGCTCATTGCCCAGGGGCTGGGCAACCTCATCGCCCCCCTTTTCGGCGGCTTCGCCGCCACCGGGGCAATTGCCCGCACCGCCACCAACGTCCGCACCGGCGGCCGGACCCCGGTGGCCGGCATCATCCATGCGCTGGTCCTGCTGGCGGTGGTGCTGGTGCTGGCCCCGTTTGCCAAGCACATCCCTCTGGCCACCCTGTCAGCGATTGTGGTGGTGGTGTCCATCAACATGGGGGAGTGGCACGAATTCCGTGGCCTGGGGCGTTTCTCGGTAAATTACCGGACCATCCTGCTCAGCGTCTTCTTCGTCACGGTCTTCTTCGACCTGAGCCTGGCCGTGGAGCTCGGCATGGTGCTGGCGAGCCTGTTCTTCATCTACCGGATGTCCGACCTGACCCGGGTCGAGCGCCTGCCCCTCAGCGAACTCGCCATGCTGCCGGATTTCCTCTATCCGGACGGCTCGCCCCGGGTGGTGGCCTACTCCCTCTACGGATCCCTGTTCTTCGGCGCCGTCCACAAACTCGAAACCCTCCTCGACCCGGCCCAGCGCCATCCGGAAGTGGTTGTTCTGGATATGCACCACCTGGTCAACCTGGACACCACCGGCCTGGAAGGGCTCGCAGCCCTCTGCAAGAACCTGCACAAGAAAGGCTGCACACTGATCCTGTGCAGCCTGCAAACCCAGCCTGCCTCCCTGATCCGCCGCTCCGGCTTCGAGGAAGAGGTCGGCAGCAGCAACCTCTGCGGTGACATCTATGGCGCCCTCGCCCGAGCCCGGCAGCTCCTGCCGCGCTTCCTGGACGAGGACACGGTTTAGGCGCGGGGAGACGGCCGACACCCCGCAGAGCACGCACGCCTCGGCCGCATCCACTCCGGCGGAGGCGTGGCGCAGGAAAACCGTTAGAATCGGGGTCCCATTTCGCCTGTCACAGCATCGTGGCCGCACCCCCCACATCCGAACCCAATGACCCCTGGGACGCAGCCAAGGCCGCGTTCGAGCACTTCCCCACCTTGATATGGCGGGCGGGTCCGGACGGCCAGTGCACGTACTTCAATCAGAGCTGGCTCAGATTCACCGGCCGCACCCAGGAAGAAGAAGCCGGCGAAGGCTGGACCCTGGGCGTTCACCCGGAAGACTTCGAGCACTGTACCGGCACCTACCTGAGCCATCTGGCGGTGCGCACCCCCTTCGAAATGGAATACCGGCTGCGCCGTCACGACGGCGTCTACCGCTGGATCATCGATACCGGCTGGCCGATCTACACACCGTCGGGCAGGTATTCCGGCTACATCGGCTCCTGCATCGACATCACCGACCGGCGCCTGGCCGAAGCGGCCGCCCAGGAGCGGGAGATGCGCCTCAGCACGCTGCTCTCGTCGATGGGCGAAGGGGTCATCATGCGGGACGAGCGGGGCAAGGTGCTGATGCACAACGCCACGGCCGCAGAGATCCTTGGCATGACGGACGCCGAGCTGGAAAACTGGACCATCTGCGGCAACCAGATCGTTTACCTCAACGAAGACGGCACCCCGGCCGACCTGGAGAGCATTCCGCCGGTCAAGGCCCTGAGCTCGGGCCAAGCCCAAGCCAGACTCCTCGGCATCGACAGGGCGGACGGACAGCGTCGCTGGCTGTGGGTCAACTCCGTTCCCCTGTTCGAGGAAGAGATTGGCCGGCCCCTCGGTGTGGTCACCACCCTGGCCGACATCACCGCCCACCGCAGCAATGAGGAGCAGCTGCGCCTCGCCCTCACGGTCTTCCGCCACAGCGTCGAGGCGATCATCGTCACCGACGCCCAGCAACGCATCCTGTCGGTGAACAAGGCCTTCAGTGAAGTCACCGGTTACAACGTGGCCGACGCCATCGGACGCACCCCGAGGATGCTGATCCACTCAGGCAAGCACGACGCCAGCTTCTACGCGGACATGTGGCAGGACATCCAGGCGCATGGCTTCTGGCAGGGCGAAGTCACCGACCGGCGCAAGGACGGCAGCCTTTATCCCGCGGCCCTGTCAATCAGCGCCGTACGGGATCACAACGGACGGATCAGCCACTACGTTGCGGTGTTCTCCGACATTACCGAGCGCAAGGCCACCGAAGCGCGCATCGCCTTCCTGGCCCAGCATGACCCGCTCACCGGCCTGCCCAACCGCACCCTGCTCCACGACCGGCTTGATCAGGCGCTGGCCACTGCAGCCCGGATGCACGGCCGGATTGCGCTGATGTTCCTGGACCTGGACCGTTTCAAGACCATCAACGATTCCCTGGGCCACATGGTGGGAGACCGCCTGCTGCAGGGTGTCGCAGAGCGCCTGAGCGGCTGTGTCCGGGACAGCGATACGGTGAGCCGCCAGGGCGGCGACGAGTTTCTGATCGTCCTGACCAACATCCATGCCCCCGGCGACGCCGCCCGGGTGGCCGAGAAAATCCTTGCCCGGCTCGAAGCCCCCTTCGAGGTAGATGGCCATCTGCTGGGCACCTCCTTTTCGATTGGGATTGCCCTTTACCCCGAAGACGGCGCATCCGTGGAGACACTGATGAAGAACGCCGACACGGCCATGTACCACGCCAAGGAAAGCGGAAGGAACACCTACCGCTTCTTCGATGAGCTGATGAATGCCAACGCCCTGGAACGCCTCCAGCTGGAGAACGTCCTCCGGCGGGCCCTGGAAAGGCAGGAGTTCCAGCTCTACTATCAACCGCAGGTAGACCTGGCGAGCGGTCGCATCATCGGCATGGAAGCGCTGCTGCGCTGGTTCAGCAGTGAGCTGGGCAGCGTTTCTCCCGCCCATTTCATCCCCCTCGCCGAGGAATGCGGCCTGATTGTGCCCATCGGCGAGTGGGTCCTCGAGGAGGCCTGCCGCCAGGCCCGGACCTGGCAGGACCGGGGCTTTCCAGCAGTCCCCGTGGCCGTCAATCTGTCGGCCATGCAATTTCGCCGCGACGACATCGTTGCCACCGTACGGAAAGCCCTGGCGAACAGCGCGCTGGATGGGCAGTGGCTGGAGCTGGAACTCACCGAATCCCTGCTGATGCAGTCCGGCTCCAATGTGGAGGCCACCCTGGCTGCCCTCAAGACGCTGGGGGTCCGCATGTCCATCGACGATTTTGGCACGGGCTATTCCAGCCTCGCCTATCTCAAGCGCTTTCCGGTGGATCGCCTGAAGATCGACCAGAGTTTTGTCCGGGACGTGACCGATGACCCGGACGATGCCGCCATCGTCCGCGCCATCATCCAGATGGGACGCAGCCTGCGCCTGGAGGTGATCGCCGAGGGCACCGAATCCCCGGAGCAGATGGATTTTCTCCGGGACGAAGGCTGCACGGCAGCGCAAGGTTATCTCTTCAGCCCCCCGCTGCCTGCCGACGCGATCAGCGAGCTGCTGCGGATCGGCGTCCTGCCCGCAGCGCCAATCCAGGACCCGCACTGAACCTCTGCCCCGGGCCCCTGCCTGGCGCCCACGCTCAGAGCAGGCAGGTCCGCAACCGATCCAGGTATTCCGGCACACCCGGCATCCCCTCGGCGGGGGCCCAGGGGGCCCACTCGGCCGCAGCTGGAACCTGGTAGGGCCCGGCCTTGGCTTCGAGAAAAACGCTGCCGGACGCCAGGGCCACGATGCTGTGGAACACCCCCGGCTGAATGTCGTAGCCAAACACCGCCGCGCCTGGCGCCATGATCTGCCGCTCCAGGACCTGGCCCTCCTCATCAAAGATCAAGGTGCCGAGACACCCGCGGAGCACGATGATGGTCTCCGCCTTGTGCGGATCCAGATGACGGTGGGGGCGCACATAGGAATCCGGCTCCATCGCCACCAGAATCCTGTGGGCCAGGGCGTCATTCCCCCGGTGCAAGGGGTGATGGGCCCGCCGGCGGGGCAGGCTGCGCGCCTGTCCCATCAGGGAGGCCAGCAGCGCCTCTCCCAAAAAGGGCGACGCAGACTCAGCCATACACAAGCTCCACGGCTTCCGGGGGCAGCCATTCCCGAAGGCTTTCCAGCAGCCGGTCGTCGGGCCGGATCCGCCAGTCCGGACCCAGAGGCAGATCCCCCTCGGCCTGGGCATTGCGGTAACGCACACGGATCGGACAGCCCCCGTCCCGGAAAGGCTCCAGGGTCGACTGCAGGCGCTCGGCCGCCGCAACGGGACCACCGGCAGCTCCCACCTCCCCGTTGAGGCGGATCTGCAAGGCCCTGGCATAGCGCCCGCGGGCCTCGCCCAGGGTCATCAGCTTGTCCGCCACGATGCGGAAACCGCCCGAAAAATCATCGTTGCTGACAGATCGGAAGAGCACACGTCTG
>NZ_JAQUVG010000163.1 GCF_028693495.1 Zoogloea sp.
TTCGGCATAGAGCGCATCGAAATGCGCAGACATCGAACGCAAAACCAGATCGGCGAGCACCTTCACGCGACGCAGCGGATGGTCTCGGGGAATTCGATCCTCGAGATTGACGTAGCTGAACAGGGGGCTCTGTTTATGGTCGGTGCCGCGCATCGGAACAATTAAAGTGGTAATGCAGATCGTATTGTAACGTCCGGGAAAGCCTTGCCAGTGCTCGGATCTGGCTAAATCAACAACCTGTTAGGTGCGGTCCTTGAGCATGTCCCTCAGGCGGCGGGGCGCAGGCTTCAGGGGCGTACGAGCCGCCGTCCAGCCCCTTTGCCTGGCAGGCGTCAGGGCACGAAAACGGGTGGCCAGCCAGCTGAAGGCCCGATAGGTGGATGGCCTGGAATAAAGTCCCGCCCACATCTTCCACAACAAGCTGATCTTCGGATCATAAGCAGCCCCCTGGCCCACCATTGCCGGATCGGCACGGGGAGCACTCTGAGCTTCGCCCCTGAGGCGGATCAGCAATTCCGGAATGGGGATCTTCACCGGACACACTTCCCCGCAAGCCCCGCACAAGCTTGAAGCCGTGGGCAGAAGATGGGTCTGTTCCAGCCCCATCATGTGCGGTGAAATGATCTTTCCGATCGGCCCCGGATAGGTGGTTCCATAAGCATGTCCTCCAATCCGGGTATAGACCGGGCAATGATTCATGCAGGCACCGCAACGGATGCACTGCAGCGTCTTGCGCAATTGCTCATCGGCATAGGCCTGGCTGCGGCCGTTGTCCAGAAGAACGAGGTGCACCTCCTCCGGACCATCCTGGTCCGTGCTCCGGCGCGGACCGGTGATCATGTTGAAATAGGTGGAAACCGCCTGACCAGTAGCAGAGCGGGTCAGAATGGAGAAAAGGGGGGCAACATGCTCCAGCTTCTCCACCACCTTCTCGATGCCCGTGATGGCGATGTGCACCTTCGGTACCGTGGTGCACATGCGTCCATTGCCTTCGTTCTCGACCAGACAGAGGGTACCGGTCTCCGCTACCGCGAAATTGACGCCTGACAGTCCAATGTCCGCCTCTTCGAACTTTTCCCTCAGTACCCGGCGACCGATCTGGATCAAGGCATCCACATTGTCCGTGTACTCCACACCGGGTATATGTTCGGCAAACAGCTTGGCGATCTGCTGCTTGGTCTGGTGAATCGCCGGCATGATGATGTGGGACGGCTTTTCACCAGCCAGCTGGACGATGTACTCGCCCATGTCGGATTCCAGCGCACCAATCCCGGCGGCCTCCATGGCATGGTTGAACTCGATTTCTTCGCTCACCATGGACTTGCCCTTCACGATGAGCTTGGCCGCGTGGCGACGGGCAATCTCCAGCATAATGGCATTGGCCTCATCGGGGGTTTCAGCCCAATGCACCTGAACACCATTGCGGACCAGGCTGGTTTCGAGTTGCTCCAGCAGGTCGGGCAACTTGGACAGGCTGTACTGGCGGATGTGCTCCGACAGCACCCGAAGGGAATCCAGCTCTTCCGGATCAGGAAACTGGACAGCCCGCTTAGCCATGAGGAAATCCATGGCCCCCCGGAAACTCTGGCGAAGATGGGTATCGTTCACGGCCTCATGCATGCGCTCACGCAAGGCCTGGGCCGAGACAAAGGCCAGGGGCTGACCGGCGTTGCTGGCAGGAGAGGAGGGGGTCTGGACGCTCATGACGCTTCTCCTTCTGCGTTGATGACCAGGACGATGAGCTCTTTCGGCCCATGGGCTCCATAAGCCAGGGTCTGTTGGATATCCGCCGTCTTGGAGGGACCCGAAACCAACAGCGCGTTGGTGGGTAGCCCTGCAGCCCAGTTCTCGTAGCGCAGCGCATCGAAGAACGTGGGATGGATGGTGGCCGCATCCAGCAACACGAAATGAAGCGGAGGAACGAGGGAAAGTGTTCGAGGTTCTTCAGGCGAAGACCAGAGAATCAGGCTACCGGTTTCCGCAATGGCCCCCCGGGCGTGGGTCAGGGCGGCATCAACCCGATGAAACAGATCGGCCTTCAGGGTTTCCACCTGTCCTTCCCAGGAACGCAGGACCGTTGTCTCAAATCGCGTGGTCATGAGACGCCTGCCCGCCGGAGTAAGACCTCCAAACATAAGGGTGTGCACCTGCTTTTGGGCACAAAGCGCTGAAAGGAGGGTGGGCCAGTCATCTTCGGTAGTGAGGTGCACCTGTGCCTGGAAACCCTCGATCCCGGTACGGAAGCGCCTCAGGCGTTCAGCCTTGGATTCTCCCCGGGCACGGGGCGCATAATGGGCCTCCAGAACAGGCGGCATCATCGCTTCCGCAGGCATGTGGGCACGGAGTCGTCCCAGAATTTTGTCTCGAGCGCTCATGACCGTTCTCCCATCGGCTTGCCACCGGTACGGCGCAACAGGAAAGTGGCCAGATGCTCACCCGGCAGGGAAGGGACGCTGCGACCCGCCTCCAGGTCTTCCCTTGCTGCGCGCTGAGTTATGTTGAGCATGCAGCCGCAATCCGCCGTGATCACCTGACCCGCCCCCGTTGCCTTGAGTGAAGCGACCTTGTCACTGACCATGGCCATGGAGACATCCGGATGCTTGAGCGAGAAGGTTCCCCCAAAGCCACAGCATTCGGACTCATGGTCATGATGAACGAGCTGGACGTTCGTCAGGCGGGCCAACAACTCACGCCCGACAAGATGTGTCCCCATCTCACGTCGAGCCGAGCAGGATGTATGCAGGGTCACGGTCGTACCCGGCCCGGTATCCGGACGGCTGAATCCCAGTACATGCAGCAGGAACTCCGCCAGCTCGTATGTACGCGCGCCGATGGAAGCAGCCCGGGCCATCAGGACCGGATCGTCACCCACCACCTTCTCCCAGTGCCAACGGATCATGCCCCCACAGGATCCGGACGGAACCACGATGGGGTAATCCCCCGGAAAGAGATCCAGTTGGGACTCGACCACCTGGCGGGCTTCGGCAGGGAAACCCGTAGTGAACGCAGGCTGGCCGCAACAGGTCTGGTTTTCCGGAAAAATTACCCGTACACCTTCCCGCTCCAGGAGGGTAATGGCATCCATGCCCGCTTCTGGGACAAACATGTCCACGAGACAAGTGGCGTAGAAATACACCGCCTCCGGGCGGAGTGGATAGGTGCGCATCGACACCCCCTGGCTGGGATTACTCATGTCTCCTCCGGTTTTTCGGATGATGGATGGACTTGGTTGAAATTGTCTACCTAGGTAAATTGGTAATACCAATTTTCTTTAATTGGAAAAATTTACGCGCACACGTTGGGATCGTCAATCACCAAAGAGGAGTAACTAACTGAATAGCCAGAAAAATAGGGGTTAACATGTAGCCAATTCGAGGTGTAGCGGACTTGAGCTCAAGGGAAGAGCCTCTTAAAATTTGGTCTGACCAATTTATTAACAAAACAATGTCTACAGGGAAGCTTGCAGTCCAGCGCCTATCTGACACGATCGCTCACGAACTGGAGCGACGGATTCTCGATGGAGCGCTGAAACCGGGTGATCGACTTCAACCAGAACGGGAGCTGGCAGCTGAACTCGGGGTATCTCGTCCTTCGCTACGGGAAGCAATTCAAAAATTGATCTCCAAGGGGTTGTTGCACAGCCGACAGGGAGGAGGGACCTATGTCACCGACCGTTTGGATGCCGGCTTTATCGATCCTTGGCAGGAAATGCTTCGACAGCATCCCAACATCCAGAACGACCTTCTCGAATTTCGTGGAATGCTGGAAAAAGAAGCCGCCATGCTCGCTGCTCGTCGGGCGACTAAAGCGGACCTCGAACGAATCGAGGAAGCTTTTGAGCAGGTAGACTCGGTATTTGCCCAAGGCAACTCACCAGGGGTGATTGAACAACAGGTTCAGGCTGACCTGGGTTTCCACCAGGCAATTGCGGAAGCCGCTCACAACGTCATGATCGGCCACTTGACGGCCAGCTTACTGAAGGTGATCAACGATCACATCGATCGCAACCTGCGCCACCTGCGCGGTAGCGATGCCGACTGGGACGCTCTGCGGGAACAGCACCGTGCGGTGTGGGAATCGATCCGTCGTGGGGATGCCGTGGCGGCGGGATTGGCCGTGTCCCATCATATTGAATTCGTGAGGGAAAGCATGAATGCCCGTTCCCGCCATGAAGAAAGATCCCAGCGCGCTCAGATCGTCCGTCGTTCGGGGGGTGGCGTGGCGAGGGGGGATCCGTCCTAGATGTGGC
>NZ_JAQUVG010000064.1 GCF_028693495.1 Zoogloea sp.
GAAATAACCGGAGAAGTGTATAATCAGGATTAAATTGATAAGATTATGATAAAAAATATATTCAAAACAAGCTTTCTTGCTGTCATGACGCTTTTGGCCTTGTCGGCTTGCGATCCGCAGCCTCGTCCTTGTGGGCGTCGGCGTTGTGCTTGTCGGCCTGAAGGGCCTTGTAGCGCTTCAGCAGCCGGTCGGCCACTGGCGAGATGGCGGCGTCGAGTTGCTTTTGGGTACCCTTGGGGTCGGTTTCCACCTGGGCAACCCGGTCCACTTCAAAGCGGTCGTAATGGCCGGAAGCATCCAGCTTGGCCCGCAGGTCAAAGACCAGGTTCGGATCCGTGGTGGCTTCAAGTTGGGCAGTTTCGTAGTAGGTCTTGAACGCGGCCAGGATGTCCTCGGCGTCATTGACGAAGTCGAGGATGTAGGTGGTGTCCTTGCCGGGATGGGCACGGTTGAGTCGTGACAGGGTCTGCACCGCCTGAATGCCACCCAGCCGCTTGTCCACGTACATGCCGCACAACAGCGGCTGGTCGAAACCGGTCTGGAATTTGTTGGCCACCAGCAGCAGGTGATATTCCTGCGCCATGAAGGCATCGCGGATGTCGCCCTTCAGGCCGGGGTTGAGCAGTTTGCTGTGTTCGGTGACGGCTTCCGGGTAGCTGTCCGGATCGTTGATCTCGCCAGAGAACGCCGCCAGCACACCCAGCGTATAGTTCTGCCTGGCGATGTAGGCGCGGATGGCCTTTTGCCAGCGCACCGCTTCCTTGCGGCTGCTGACCACCACCATGGCTTTGGCGGTGCCATTCAGCAGGGGCTGCACGTTCTCGCGGAAGTGTTCCACCACAGCCTGCACCTTCTGAGCGATGTTGTAGGGGTGCAAGCGCACCCACTGCATGATGCCTTTCAGGGCTTCGGACTTGTCGATCTGGGTTTCGTCATACTCCTTCCCATTGTTGGCGAGCTTGAAGGCCAGCTTGTAGGTGGTGTAGTTCTGCAGCACGTCGAGGATGAAGCCTTCCTCGATGGCCTGGCGCATGGAATACACATGGAAGGCCTGGGGCATCCCGTCCGCGTCCTTGCGGCCAAACAGTTCCAGGGTCTTCTGCTTGGGGGTGGCCGTGAAGGCAATGTAGGTCAAGCCCCCGTCGCCATTCTGCTGGCTGGCCTTGGTGGACATCTGCAGGGCCAGCAGGGCTTCGGTGTCGATTTCCCCGCCGTCCTGAAGTTCGGCAAGCTCTTCAGCGGAGAGCAGCTGCTTCAGCTTGGCGGCAGCCTCGCCGGTTTGCGAGCTGTGGGCCTCGTCGGCAATCACGGCAAAGCGCTTGCCTTCGGTGGCGGCCAGCTTCTGCACGGCGTCCAGCGCAAAGGGGAAGGTCTGAATGGTGCAGACGATGATCTTCTTGCCGTCCTTGAGCGCCTGCGACAGTTGGGCGCTCTTGCTACCGTGCTCGTCGTTGATGGTGGCGACCACGCCCGTGGTGCGCTGGAAGTCGAAGATCGCTTCCTGCAGCTGGGCATCCAGCACGTTGCGGTCGGACACCACCAGCACGCTGTCAAAAAGCTTCTGATGCCGGGCGTCGTGCAGATCGGCAAGGAAGTGGGCCGTCCACGCAATCGAATTGGTCTTGCCGGAGCCGGCAGAGTGCTGGATCAGGTAACACTGGCCGGGGCCACTCATTTGCCAGTTTTCCAGCACATCGGCCACCAGTTTGCGGGTAGCGTCGAGCTGGTGGTAACGGGGAAAAATGACGCCGGAAAGCTGCTTCCTGTCGTTGCGCTGGCCGATCAGGTAACGGCCCAGGATTTCCAGCCAGCTATCGCGCTGCCACACCTCTTGCCACAAGTAATAGGTGGCAAAGCCGAACGGGTTCAGGGCATTGCCCGCGCCCCCCTGATTGCCCCGGTTGAACGGCAGAAAGCGGGTGGCAGGGCCGGCCAGCTGGGTGCTCATCATCACCTCGCTCTGGCTCACCGCGAAATGCACCAGGGCACCACCGGGGAAGGCCAGCAAGGGCTCCACCAAGCCGCCCTTGGGCGTCGGGTGCCGGTCGAAGCGGTATTGATCGACCGCATCTTCCACACGCTGGGTAAAGTTGGATTTCAGTTCGGCGGTGGCCACCGCAAGGCCATTGACGAACAGCACCAGATCGAGCGCATCCTTGGGATTGTTCGGGGAGTGATGCACCTGGCGCACCACGCGCAGCCGGTTGGCGGCGTAGGCGTGCTGGATGGCCGGGTTGAGTCCCAGCGCCGGTTTGAACTGCACCAGGGAAAGCGGCCTCTTCAGGCCGACCATCTCCACGCCCCGGCGCAGCACCTCCAGCGTGCCTTGCTCGTTCAGACATTTGCGCACCCGCCCGGCCAGCACCTTGGGCAGGCTGGCGCCGTGGGTCTTGGAGAGCGCCTGCCAGCTATCAGGCTGGGTGGTTTCGATCCAGCTCAGCAGGTCGGACAGGAACAGCGCATTCTGCCGGTCGTAAAGGGCAGCATCCCCTTCGGCGTAAAGCCAGCCGTGCCGGCTCAGGTGCTCGCAGATGGCGGATTCGAAGTGGTGTTCCTGGTGCAGGGCGTGGGCCATCGTTTATCGCTCGCTACGACCAGAAGCCTGCTGGCCAGCTGGCAGGTTGTCCTGCCAGGCTGCATAGGTAATGGAGGTACCCTGCAAGCGCCAGCTGGTGCGGCCATTGTCCGGGCGCCCCAGTACGGTAGCCGAAGCGGCACTGGGGCTGCTGAAGACGATGTCTTCGCGAAAGACAAAATGGCTGCCATCAGATGAAGGTTCCAGACGGCCCTCACCAATCAGGCTCTCGCGCAGTTGCTGATAGCCGTTTTGCTGGCCAGTCCAGGCGAATTTGGCCTGAGAACCAGCCAACACAATGAAGCCATCTCCCACTTCCCGGGCCATGGCGCTCAGCCCATGCTTGCTGCTCTCCAGTTCAAACACCGCTTCCCCGCCAGCCTGCTGGGCGTCCTCCAGTTTTACGGAAGCCAGTTCGGCCTTGCTCTTACGTCCTTGCAGCTCCCAATGCTCCTCCAGCGCTTTCAGCATCCGAGTCTGACGGCCCTCCATGACATCCTCGGTCCATTCCTGGTGCTGCAGAACCTCGGTCGTCATGGCAAAGGCACACACCCCGCCCTTGGTGAAGTAGGCGTTCTTCTTTTTCTCGAACTCGTAATTGCTGGCTGCGCTGTTCTTCTTGCGGCTCAGAAGCGTCAGGTTCCCCAGGCGATGGACCCAGCGCTGATGCCGCTGGGGATCGGGCACCCAGTTCCGCCACTGACTATTGGGGGCCGGTTGCTGGGGCAGGATGTGCTCCACCGACACCACCTCATGCTGATAACTGGCACTGCCATCAGACAGCAGATGATCCAGACGCAGCATCAGGGTGGCGACTGCCCGTGGCGAATGGGTTTCATACAAGGGGCCATTCAGGGCCGCATAGGTTTCGTATTGCTCCAGTGGAGAAAGCTGAAGGGGGGATTGGGGCTCATCCAGACTCAGTCCCTTTTCAATCGCCGCGGTCAAAGCAGAAAAGCGCTCAATACGTTCATTGATGCCGCAGCGTCTGGCGAGCATGGAATACGCCAGACGCTCCAGCCCGCGGAAGAAAGTCAGCATGGCATCCGGCAGATTGTCGTGGCGGACATAGAAGGCCAGCGCCGGCGGCATCCAGTCCTTGAACTCCAGTCGCCCCAGCCAGCGCAGGTGATCGTTTACCTGCTCCGCATACTTCTGGCTGGCGTAGTCCGCATCGACGATGGCTTCGAAGGCCTGAGCCATGGGCTGCAGCACCTCATCAACGAAAGATTTCGGGTTGGCAAGAGGCGTGACATGCTCCTTGAATTCCTTGAGCAAGGTGCCCTGGGGCTTGGCCTTCCGGTAAATCATGCGGATGTGGCTGAACAGCTCACCGAACTCATCCCGTCCGAGGTCCTCTTCCTGATCCTCCCATTTCTGGGTATAGGCATCGCGAGACTCCGGGGCTATGCCACCGATGACCTCAGCCTTGAGGATGTCCGTAGCACTCAGGTCCAGACCACGGCTATTGAGCACCCCGAAGATCCGATAGGCGGAATCGAGGTCAGGGGTGGACACGGTAACCAGATAACAGCGGGTGATGATGAATTGCACCAGCCGCACCAGCTCGTCCTGGCTCAGGCCGGCCAGACCCGCCATGAAAACCTGGGCATTGGTGCGGATTCGGTTCTGGGCATCCGGCAGGTTGGTGGTCAGTGCCACGAGCTTGGCGAGTCCATCCTCATGTTGCACATGCTGGCGGAAAAAATCCCGGTCCCGCTCTCGCAATGAGAGGCGGTAACGGGCGGGTACAGCCGACACCACATCACCCTGTTCGTAAATTCGCTTGGTGATGCCGGTTTGCACCGCAGAATTTTCTACGGAAGCCCGAATCGTCGACAGCAGCAAAGTCAAGGTTGTCAGCCGCTGCTGGCCGTCCACCACCGTCGCTTCCGCTTGGGTCTCGGTCTTGATCAGCACGATGCTGCCCAGAAAATAGGGTGCGGCCTCGCTCAACTGCGCTGGCGCCCCCTTCATCGCCCCCAACAGGTCGTCGAGCAGTTCCTGGGCCTGGTCCCGGCCCCAGGCATAGGGGCGCTGGTAGCCGGGGATGGTGAACACATAGTCATCGCTGAAAATCTTGGCGAGGGTCTGTTCTTTGGCGGTGAGGGTGTGTGTCATGGTTGTCTGGGGTTGTCTAAAAAATGCGTCATGTTGTCTGAAAGTAGTCTGATCGGCGGCTTGCCTAGACTACTCACTCCGCACCTTCCATACCGCAGCCGGGCCACGACCAATGCAGCTAACAGTTTGATCTTTAACGCTCATTTCAGTGAGAAGGTTTTTCACCTTGTCCCGCTTCTGCTTTTCCGTCAGGCCTGCGGGCAGCATGGGGAGCAGGAGCTTGTCTAGATTTTCGCGTTTGCTACCCTCGAACTGGCGCAACTGGGAAAGCACAAATTCCTTCAGGCGATCCTTCTCCAGCCCCCGGTTGCGGGTATAGCTGGCCTGATCGTTGAGCGTTGCTGCGATGTGGGCTGCCACGTGGAAATTCGGTTTCCTGCCTTCGATCAGGCCTGCCCGGCGCAGGTGGGCAGCGGCAGCGTCGCCGATGGGCAGACGTTTCTGCACCCGGTCCAGCAGAATCACCATGCCGATATCCAGATCCTCCCGCTCCAGCAGCAGCAGCGAGTAGTTTTCGTCCAGCGTGTGGCCGAAAATTTCCAGCACCACCCGATTCCAGATTGGTGCAGCGCCCGAGCAGGCGCAGGCGGATGTTGTCGAGGGTGTAATCGGCGAAGTCCTCGATCCCCAATACCCGCAGGGTCTGGTCTTCCACCCCGATCACAGATGACCGCCTTCCATGTTGGCAAGCGCCGACACATAACTGGCGATGTCCTCGCCCTTGCGCCCGCTGACCGCGTGGCCGAGCTTGCGAAAGGCCTTCCATTCGCAGGCGGCGTTTTCGCGGGGATAACGGGTTTGCAGATCGGCCTGCAGTTCGGATTCGGTCATGCGGCCTCCCGGACGTCGATCTTGCCGGTGACGGCGGCGGAAATCAGGGCGGTGCGGCGTTCTTTGAGGAGGGTGATGGCGCGGGTGGCTTCGGTGGTCAGGGCATCGAGCCGACCTGTTTCAGCCTCCAAAAATTTAGCAATTGCAACCTGCTCAACAACAGGGGGCTTGGGAAAACGATATTTCCTTAGCTGCTCCCCTGTGAGGTTCGCAATTGTTGCCATTCCTTCTCCGTTGAATACACCATGCCGCGCAGCCCAGTTAAGAGTGAAGTACATGAACGACGGGTGTTCGTCGTTTTGTAGAGCACGTAGGCGATGAAGTGCCTTCTGAAAGCCTATTGGCTCAGGTGGGGTAATGGCAATGGCAGTTCGTCCGACCTCACCGCCTTCGCATACAAGTAAATCTCCGTTACGAACCGTATATCTTTCATATTCGCATGGCTCGATATCCATGCTCGGTAGCTCTTCGTAGTTTATGGCACCCCATTGCACGTCGGTATTTCGCAAGTAAGGCATAAGAAATTTGCCAGTTATCTTCGCGGTATCCAGCATTTTTCCAAGCTCACAGGAGTACCGCAGATAAAGCGGAGGGGTGGACCAATGCGCCGGTACCTCCCCCAGCCACTCCACCCCGGAATCCTTCATCGGCGCATCCGGGTTCAGGCCCTTGGTGACGGCATGGGAAATGGTGGCCTGGCGTTTTTCGGCCAGCAGGGTGAGCAGCTTTTCCTGCTCGGCAATCAGGGCGTCAATCTTGGCGGTTTCGCGGTCGAGGAAGGTGGCGATGGCGGTTTGTTCTTGTGTTGGTGGCACCAAGACCGGCATTCTTGAGTGCTGCTGAGGCTCCAAATCCCACTGGTTTACCCGTATTCCTTTCGATAGAGAAAGGTAGCCGGTGATATATCGCGGGGAGCGAAGTAAGTAGTGCAGGTATTTGCTGTCTTCGCCGTGCGTTGCTTCAAACACGAAATAGGCTGGACTCACTATGCCCCTATGGTCAGAGATTGCAACTGATCCCTGCCATGCCTTCATCTTGTTAATTGCCAAGTCGCCGGGCTGGACCAGTTGATAGACCGAGAGGTCGTCCGATGCCTTGTTGTTATTGTCGTCACGGCTGGCTTTGGGGATTACACCATGATCACGGTAAACAGAGAGAAGTTGTTCTTCCTCAAAACCCACACGTTTGGATCTGCGAAATAGTGTCCACAACGGCTTAATGGACCAATGCGCCGGAACATCCCCGAGCCATTCCACCCCACTGTCCTTGTATTCCGGACACCTCGGCAAACTCATACCATCCCTCCTCGCACTGCACGCACGGCCTTCTGCCATAGCGCCTCGTTTTCCCAGCCCGGCGGAAACCCCATGTGCGGGCGGGAGACCCGGGGGTGGGCATCGAGAAGCTGGACCAGACGTTCGGCCCAACGGCTTTCCGGGCAGACGACCTGCATCAGACTTTCGATCACGACCAGTTGCAGGTACAGCCGGCGCTGGGGATTGATGGTTTGTGTGACATCCAGATGGGCGCAGCGGGGAATGGCATCCGGCACCTTCGGCCAGTCGGCAGGGGCTTTTCTGGGCATGACGGGACGACTGCCGAATTCCCGGTTCCAGACGCGCATGTGGTGGGCGCACAGATTGCGCAGGTCGGAAAGACTCCGGAACCACGAAGTCAGCACCTTGTGCGGCCAGCCAAAATGCTGACTGATGCGTTTGGTGTCGTTCTCCTGGCGCAGATTGGCAAACAGGGTGGAGATGGCCTTGAAGGTCAGCAACTCCATCGCCATCCAGAGCGGTGGCTGTACCGGCGCGGCGGTGTATTTTTCCCGGTAATGGGCAATGAAGCTCTCGACCTCACGGGCTTGAGCTTCTTCCCTCAGCTTTTCCAGGAGCCACGGGTGGTTGTAGCGGGTGTCGAAGATGGTCGGGTTGAGATGGGCATACGGCCCATGGTGCTCAGCCAGGGTATTGGTGAGCTGGGCGCGCAGGGCGACCTCAAGGCGCTCGATGGCGTCACTGAGCAACAAGCGCAACTCGCGATCGAAGACGTAGAGTGCCAGCACGTCATCGAACCGGGTATGGGGGAGGAAGCGATGTTCGCTCTGGTCCGGTCGGTAATACGGGCGGGTATACGCCGATAGCCGGAAGTAACTGATGTTGGCGAGGTAATGACGTGCCCTGGCTTCATCCGGGAAGCTCAGCCCCCGTTCTTTAAGCTTGGCAATATGCTCATCGGCCGACAGGGCCTGCTTGGTGTATTCACTCATGCGCAGACCCAGGACGTAAAAAACCCGCCAAAGTGTGCATCGTGGAGAGGCATGGCGGGTGTGTTGACACCATTGTCGCCGGTTCGGCCTTGAAATTCAAGCTTCCACTCATTCCGCCAGCCCCTCCAGCATGGCCATGATCCTTGCCGTCACGCCTTTCAGCTCCTCGTCGATCTCGTGTAGGCTGCGCGGCGGCTCGAAGACATAGAAATGCCGGTTGAACGGGATTTCGTAGCCGACCTTGGATTTCTCGTGGTCGATCCAGGCATCCGGCGCGTGGGGCAAGACCTCGCGCTGGAAGTAGGCGTCGATGTCCTCGGTCAGCGGCACGTTTTCGGTGTCACGCAGGGCGCTGTCGGCCTGGGGCTTGCCTTTCTGCTTGCCCTTGCTGCCCAGCACGACGTTGCCGGCCTCGTCCCGTAACGGACGCTCTACGGTGAGGGTGGTGTAGCCGAATACCTCATTCTTGAAGACGCGGGAAATGGGCACGACTTTGACCTTGCCGCCCTCCGGTGCTTCCGGGCGGGTTTTGCCGGTCAGCAGCAGTTTGCGGCTGACTTCCTTGCCGGCGGCGTCGAGCACGATGGCTTGCTCGGCTTCGGCGAAGTCGCCAAACAGGCGGGTGATGTCGGCGATGTGCGCGTCAGACAGCTCCTTACGCTTGCTGCCCAGGCTCTTGCGCATCTTCTGCCAGAAACTGCCGGCGTCGATGAGCTGGACCCAGCCCTTGCGGTCTTCCGGCTTCTTGTTGGACAGAATCCAGACGTAGGTGCTGATCCCCGTGTTGTAGAACATGTCGGTGGGCAGCCCGATGATGGCTTCCACCAGGTCGTTTTCCAGCACGTAGCGGCGGATTTCCGATTCGCCGCTGCCGGCACCGCCGGTAAACAGCGGTGAGCCATTGAGGACGATGCCGATGCGGCTGCCGCCATCCACCGCCGGGCGCATCTTGCTGATGAGGTGCAGCAGGAACAGCATGGAGCCATCGGACACCCTTGGCAGGCCGGGGCCGAAGCGGCCATCGAAACCTTTGTCGGTGTGTTCCTTGCGGACTTCCTTCTCGACTTTCTTCCATTCCACACCGAAGGGCGGGTTGGAGAGCATGTAGTCGAATTTCCTGCTGCCGTGGCCGTCGTCGGAGAGGGTATTGCCAACCACGATGTTGCCCACGTCCTGGCCCTTGATCAGCATGTCGGCCTTGCAGATGGCGTAGGACTCGTCGTTCAGTTCCTGGCCAAACAGGGTGAGGCGGGCGGCCGGGTTGTGCTCCAGCAGGTATTCCCCAGCCACCGAGAGCATGCCCCCCGTGCCGGCGGTGGGATCGTAAAGAGTCCGCACCACCGCGTTGCCCGGGGTCAGCACGTCGTCGTCCTCGATGAAGAGCAGGTTCACCATCAGGCGGATGACTTCGCGGGGGGTGAAGTGCTCCCCGGCGGTTTCGTTGGAGATTTCTGCGAACTTGCGGATCAGCTCTTCGAACACCAGCCCCATCTGGGCGTTATCCACCGTGTCCGGATGCAGATCGATGTTGGCAAACTTTTCGGTGACCAGATACAGCAGGCCGGCTTTGGCCAGGCGCTCCACCTGAGTGTAGAAATCGAAGCGCTCGAAGATATCGCGGGCAGCGGGGGAGAAAGCCTGGATATAGGCGTACAGGTTCTCCCGGATGTGGTCCTGATCGCCCAGCAGCTTGGCCAGATCCAGCGGTGAGGTGTTGTAGAAGCCCTGCACCGCCTTGCGCAGCAGGAAGGGATCGGGGTTCAGGCCGGCGGCGGTCTTGGCTGCAAATTCGGCCAGCACGGCGGACTTGGAGCTTTCCAGCACGCAATCCAGACGGCGCAGCACGGTAAAGGGCAGGATCACCTTGCCGTATTCGGATTGCTTGTAATCACCACGCAGCAGGTCGGCGACGGACCAGATGAAGGAAGACAGGGCTTGGTGGTTCATTGAGTGGTTCTTGATGGCCGACTCGACGGTTTCATCGCGTCGGCCAGGAGAGGGACGCCCTTCAGGCGGGGACATGAATATACCTTGAACCTACCTTGCGGAGATGCCGGGTGCAGTGGTGCTCCCGGCCAGATGCAGAAGGGATGCCTGCGTGCAGGCTTACAGGTGGAAGTCGCCCGCAGCTTCCGGCTGATAAAGCACTTTCCCAATCCGGATGTGGCAGGTTCGGCTGGGAATCCGCCAGTTGAAGGCATCACCCTCCTTGTAACCCAGAATCGCGGTACCGATGCCGGAAAAAACCGACAGTTTCCCGGCGCGGTCGTCCGCGTCCTCTGGGTAAACCAGCGCAACCTCTACCTCTTCGTCGTCCACCTGCAGCAAGGCCCGGGAGTTCATCGTGACGACATCCTCGGCCACTTCCCGTGGATCGACGACGATGGCGCGCTCGATCTCATGCTCCAGCTCGAAAACATCCGGGCCCTGTTCGAGCTCGACCAGACTCCTGAGCCGGGCCTTGTCGATCTCGGTGATGTAGATGTCGGCGGTGTGGACCGCCGGACGTTCGCGCAGGAGCCGGAGATAGCGCGCCGAGCTCATGACCAAAGACTTCATCCCCGGCGTTTCGCCTTCCAGCAGAAAGCCGCTGCGCAGGAAGGCATTCAGCGACCGCAGGTTATCCGGATGAATTTTGGCGATGAGCCTCTCGGCCCGCATGTCGAAGAAGGCGAGCTTCATGCCTTCGCGGATGGCGCTGGCCCCGAGCTGGCGACCCCAGTTGTCACGGTTGCCGATGACCAGGACCATTTCACAGTCCGGACCTGCCTTGACGAGGCGCACGAAGCCCACTGGCACGTCATGCTGGTCGTAGGCCATGAAGAAGCGGCCCCCCTGGTTGAACAGATGGGTCAGGATCGGCAACTGGACCCGCCCGATGACCTGCTCGATGAACCGGGAGACATGACGCGAATCGCTCAGGTAGCGGGTGACGCCCTCGTCTTCCAACCAGTCCATCAGAGTCAGCGCGTTTGCCCGAGTGATCTCGGGACACAGAGAAATGAAAGGCTTGTTCATCTTCACCCCGCTGGGTTGCAAGAATGAAAGCCCTTCATGGCCGCTGCCATGACGGTTCTTTCGAGTGGGTGTTCATTATAAGGCGGAGTGCGAGAACAGGAGTTCGATACGTTGCTGCAGCCGTGCGCGTGGGTGCCGGGGATAAGCCTGCCAGGCTCTGCGCCTGGTTGCCATTCCCGACCTGGGTTGAACGCTCGGTGGCCCGCACCGCGCGGATGATATTCCAGTTGTCGGATTTCTTTACATCGTCATGCTTCACACAATCAGACAAGAGCACAACACTTCTAAAAATCAGCGAGTTGCATGTCTGGCCCCAAGCTTGCTTACGTTTTTATTGACAAAGCATGGCTTTTAGTGCCTTTTTGGTGAAATCCAAATCGACACGCTACAGAGGAGAATGATCATGCGTTTGCTCAACGCTCTCGCTGCTTCAGCTGCAGTCGCTGCACTTTCAGTCGTAGTCATACCTGCAGCAACCGCAGCCACGATCACCAGTGGCTTCACCTACTCGGTTGCCGACGCCTTCGGCGGCGCATCCGGCGTCGGGACACATTTCCATTCCAATACGGGTGGTTCCTTTGGCAACCCCGCCGGCCTCGCCGAAGTTGGCCGCTTGGGCGGCGAAGAAGTCCGGGGCCTGTCCGAGTACAACCTTGCGGGCCTGGCCAGCGCAGCCTCCGCCTTCGTGACCTTCGACGTCTACCAGCTCGGCGGCCTGTTCGGCCAGAGTAACTATGCCGGCCCCATCGGGATTCACAGCTACACCGGCAACAACACCGAAAATCTATCCGACTTCGAAGCACTATCCACCACGCTGATCGGCACCTTCGATTCCACCGGGCTCACCGAATCTTCGGTTGTCAGCTTCGATATCACCTCGCTCTTCAACACGGCGATCGGCAATGGTGACTCGTCTCTGGGTATCAGGTTACAGATGAGCCCTCTCATCGACCCGAATCAGGCCATCGTCTTCCACGACTTCCGCCTCACGACCGACAATCAATCCAACGGCATCCCAGAGCCGGGCACCCTCGGATTGGCGGCCCTCGCACTGATCGGCCTGGTCACCGAACGCCGCCGTCGCCAGGGCTGAACGCGATTGACCGCCCGCTTGCTCACTGCGGCGGGAAAATCTGCATTTGGACGCACGGGTGCCCGTGGCCTCCGGGAGGCTGCAGCAGGATAGACGCAAGGTCCCCATTCATCCTGCCCCGCCCAAAAGCAAACGCCCCGCTTGCGCGGGGCGTTTGCTTTGGCGATGCGCGCCGGGATGCGCTCAGCGCGGCAGCACGGAGGCGCCCATCAGGAAGGTGTCCACCTCGCGGGCGGCCTGACGGCCTTCGCGGATGGCCCACACCACGAGGGACTGGCCGCGGCGCACGTCGCCAGCGGCAAAGACCTTGGCCACGTTGGTGGCGTAGCAGCCTTCGCCGTCGGTGGTGGCCTTGGCGTTGCCGCGGCCATCCTTGTCCACGCCGAAAGCACTGAGCAGGGAGGCAACGGGGTTGGTGAAGCCCATGGCGAAGAACACCAGGTCCGCCGGGAGCTCGCGCTCGGAGCCCGGCACTTCGGCGGGCTTGCCCTCCTTCCATTCGAGCTCGACGGTGCGCAGGGCCTTGACCTTGCCGTTTTCACCGATGAACTCTTTGGTGGAGACGGCGAACTGGCGCTCGCAGCCCTCTTCGTGGGAGGAGGAGGTACGCAGCTTGATCGGCCAGTAGGGCCAGGTCAGCGGGCGGTTCTCTTCCTTGGGCGGCTCAGGCATGACTTCGAACTGGGTCACGGATGCGGCGCCGTGACGGTTGGAGGTGCCCACGCAGTCAGAACCGGTATCGCCGCCACCGATCACGATGACGTGCTTGCCGGCGGCGGAGATGGGGTTCTTGTTGTCGCCGGCGATTTCCTTGTTCTGGGGAATGAGGAATTCGAGGGCGAAGTGGATTCCGGAGAGTTCGCGGCCGGGGACCGGCAGGTCGCGGGGGACTTCGGAGCCGGCAGCCAGCAGCACGGCGTCGAATTCGGCCTTGAGCTGATCGGCGGAGATCACTTCGACGGCGTCGTCGTTGATGCCGGTGGCGGCAGGCTTCACACCCACGCACACCTGGGTGCGGAAGGTGACGCCTTCGGCCTGCATCTGCTCGACGCGACGGTCGATGTGGGACTTCTCCATCTTGAAGTCGGGGATGCCGTAGCGCAGCAGGCCACCGATGCGGGAGCTCTTTTCGAACACGGTGACATCGTGACCGACGCGGGCGAGTTGCTGGGCGGCAGCGAGGCCGGCGGGGCCGGAGCCGACGACGGCCACCTTCTTGCCGGTCTTGACGGCGGCAGGCTGGGGCTTGACCCAGCCGTTTTCCCAAGCCTTGTCGATGATGGCGTGCTCGATGGACTTGATGCCCACAGCGTCGGAGTTGATGTTGAGGGTGCACGCGGCTTCACAGGGGGCCGGACAGATGCGGCCGGTGAAGTCGGGGAAGTTGTTGGTCGAGTGCAGGACCTCGATGGCTTCCTTCCAGTTGCCCCGGTATACCAGGTCATTCCAGTCGGGAATGATGTTGTTCACCGGACAGCCGTTGTTGCAGAAGGGCACACCGCAGTCCATGCAGCGGGCACCTTGCTTGGCGGCTTCGTCGTCCTTGAGGGTGACGACGAACTCCTTGTAGTGCTTGAGGCGCTCTTCGACGGGCGCGTAGCCCTCGGAAAGACGGTCCAGTTCGAGAAATCCAGTTGGCTTGCCCATGTTACGCGGCCTCCAGTTGATTCTGTTGTTGCGCAGCCCGTTCGGCCAGGGCGCGACGGTATTCGTGCGGCATCACCTTGACGAACTTGGCGCGGAAGTTTGCCCAGTCGGCGAGGATGCTCCTGGCGCGTTCGCTGCCGGTGTAGGTGGCGTGACGTTCGATCAGCATCTTGAGCAGGGCTTCGTCGGCCATGCCCAGGTGACGGACGTCCACTCGACCATGGGATTCCAGGTCATCGCCGGATTCGGAGCCCTTGCGGGCTTCGATTTCCTCTTCCACCGGCTCCAGGGCCACCTGGGCCATGTTGCAGCGGCCTTCGAAGCTGCCGTCCTCGTCGAGGACATAAGCCACCCCGCCGGACATGCCCGCGGCGAAGTTGCGGCCAGTCATGCCGAGCACGACGACGGTGCCGCCGGTCATGTATTCGCAGCCGTGGTCACCCACGCCTTCAACGACGGTGATGGCACCGGAGTTGCGGACAGCAAAACGCTCGCCACCAACGCCCGCGAAGTAGGCTTCCCCTTCAGTGGCACCGTAAAGAACGGTGTTGCCGATGATGATGTTGCTGGCGGTATCGCACTTGAAGGCGGGCGCCGGACGGACAACGATACGACCGCCGGAGAGGCCCTTGCCCACGTAGTCGTTGCCTTCGCCCACGAGTTCGAGGGTCAGGCCACGGGACAGGAAGGCGCCGAAGCTCTGGCCGGCGGTGCCGTTGAGCTTGATATGCACAGTGTCGTCCGGCAGGCCGGCGTGGCCGTACTTGGCGGCGAAGCGCCCGGACAGCATGGCACCGACGGTGCGGTTGATGTTGCGTACCGGCAGCTCGATGTTCACCTTCTCGCCCTTTTCGAGGGCCGGGCTGGCCAGTTCGAGGAGCTGGTTGTCGAGGGCCTTGCCCAGGTTGTGGTCCTGGATCTCGGTGTGCAGGCGGGGCACATCGGCCGGCACATTGGGCAGGTGGAAGATGCGGCTGTAGTCGAGGCCGCGGGCCTTCCAGTGCGCGATGCCGGACTTCATGTCGAGCAGGTCGGCGCGACCGATGAGCTCGTCGAACTTGCGGACGCCCAGCTGGGCCATGAGCTCGCGCACTTCTTCGGCAACGAAGAAGAAGTAGTTGACCACGTGCTCGGGCTGGCCGGAGAAGCGCTGGCGCAGCACCGGATCCTGGGTGGCGACGCCGACCGGACAGGTGTTGAGGTGGCATTTGCGCATCATGATGCAGCCTTCGACCACCAGCGGAGCGGTGGCGAAGCCGAACTCGTCAGCGCCAAGCAGCGCGCCGATGACCACGTCGCGGCCGGTCTTGATCTGGCCGTCCACCTGGACACGGATGCGGCTGCGCAGACGGTTCAGCACCAGAGTCTGCTGGGTTTCGGCCAGGCCCAGCTCCCACGGGGAGCCCGCGTACTTGATGGAGGACAGGGGCGATGCGCCGGTGCCGCCGTCATGACCGGCGATCACCACGTGGTCGGCCTTGGCCTTGGCCACGCCGGCCGCCACAGTGCCCACGCCCACTTCGGACACCAGCTTGACGGAGATGTCGGCCGCCGGGTTGGTGTTCTTCAGGTCGTGGATCAGCTGGGCCAGATCCTCGATGGAGTAGATGTCGTGGTGGGGCGGGGGCGAGATCAGGCCGACGCCCGGCACCGAGTGACGCAGGAAGCCGATGTACTCGGAGACCTTGTGGCCAGGCAGCTGACCGCCTTCGCCGGGCTTGGCGCCCTGGGCCATCTTGATCTGGATCTGGTCGGCGTTGACCAGGTACTCGGTAGTGACACCGAAGCGGCCGGACGCCACCTGCTTGATGGAGGAACGCAGGCTGTCGCCTACCTTCAGCTCCAGGTCACGCTCGATCCGGTTGGCCCCCAGCAGCTCGGAGAGCTTGGTGGGCTTGGAGATGGGGATGAAGCGCTTCGGATCCTCGCCGCCTTCGCCGGTGTTCGACTTGCCGCCGATCCGGTTCATGGCGATGGCCAGGGTGGAGTGGGCTTCGGTGGAGATGGAGCCCAGGGACATGGCGCCGGTGGCAAAGCGCCTGACGATCTCCTTGGCGGACTCGACCTCTTCCAGCGGCACGGGGGCGCCGACGGGCTTGAGTTCGAACAGGCCGCGCAGGGTCATGTGACGCCTGCTCTGATCGTTGATGATCTTGGCGTATTCCTTGTAGGTGTCGTACTGGCCGCTACGGGTGGAGTGCTGCAGCTTGGCAATGGCGTCGGGCGTCCACATGTGCTCATCGCCACGAACACGGTAGGCGTACTCGCCGCCGGCATCGAGGGCATTGGCCAGCACCGGGTCAGCACTGAAGGCCGCGTTGTGCAGGCGGATGGCTTCTTCCATCACTTCAAACACACCAATGCCTTCCACCTGGGAGGCGGTGCCGGTGAAGTACTTCTCGACCAGCGACTTCTTCAGGCCGATGGCTTCGAAGATCTGGGCGCCGGTGTAGGACATGAAGGTGGAGATGCCCATCTTGGACATGACCTTCATGAGGCCCTTGCCGACCGCCTTGATGAAATGCTTGATGTACTTGTCGGCGGTCTCGGCGTCGCCGGCCATCTGGGTCAGGGTTTCAAGGGCCAGGTAGGGATGCACAGCCTCGGCACCGTAGCCCGCCAGCACGGCGAAGTGATGGGTTTCGCGGACGGAGCCGGTCTCGACCACCAGGCCGGTACGGGTGCGCAGGCCCTTGGTCACCAGGTGCTGGTGAATGGCGGACGTGGCGAGCAGGGCCGGAATGGCCACCTGGCCGGCGCTGACCTTGCGGTCGGAGACGATCAGGATGTTGGAGCCTTCCAGCACGGCGTTCTCGGCTTCGGCGCACAGGGAAGCCAGACGGGCTTCCACACCTTCCTTGCCCCAGGCCAGCGGGTAGCAGATGTCCAGTTCAGCGGAGCGGAACTTGTTCTCGGTGTAGCCGGCGATCCCGCGCAGCTTCGCCATGTCGGCGAAGGTGAGCACCGGCTGGGTGACTTCCAGGCGGTACGGGGGGTTGATCTCGTTGATGCCGAGCAGGTTGGGGCGCGGCCCGACGAAGCTCACCAGGGACATGACCAGCTGTTCGCGGATCGGGTCGATCGGCGGGTTGGTCACCTGAGCGAAGAGCTGACGGAAATAGTTGAAGATCGGCTTGTTCTTGGCGGACAGCACGGCCAGCGGGCTGTCGTTGCCCATGGAGCCGGCACCTTCTTCGCCAGTCTTGGCCATCGGTTCGAGGATGAACTTGATGTCCTCCTGGGTGAAACCGAAGGCCTGCTGGCGATCCAGCAGGGAGGCGGAACACTCGGGTGCGTCCACAGAGGCAGGGGCGGCACAGGTGTCCAGCTTGATGTTGATGCGGCTCAGCCATTCCTGGTAGGGCTTGGCGGCGGCGAGGGACTCCTTGAGCTCCTTGTCGTCGATGATGCGGCCCTGCTCCATGTCGATCAGGAACATCTTGCCCGGCTGGAGGCGCCACTTCTTGACGATCTTCTCGTCGGGGATGGGGAGTACGCCGGACTCGGAAGCCATGACCACGTAGTCGTCGTCGGTGACGAGGTAACGGGCGGGGCGCAAGCCGTTGCGGTCGAGGGTGGCGCCGATCTGGCGGCCATCAGTGAAAGCCACCGCGGCAGGACCGTCCCACGGCTCCATCATGGCGGCGTGGTACTCGTAGAAGGCACGGCGCTTCTGGTCCATGAGGGTATGGGATTCCCAGGCTTCGGGAATCATCATCATCATGGCGTGGGCCAGCGAGTAGCCGCCCATCACGAGCAGTTCAAGGGCGTTGTCGAAAGACGCGGAGTCGGACTGGCCGGGGTAGATCAGCGGCCACAGCTTCTGCAGGTCCTCCCCCAGCAACGGGGAATGGGTGCCCTTTTCGCGGGCGCGCATCCAGTTGTAGTTGCCGCGAACGGTGTTGATCTCACCGTTGTGGGCGATGTAGCGGAACGGGTGGGCCAGATGCCAGGTCGGGAAGGTGTTGGTGGAGAAGCGCTGGTGCACCAGGGCCAGCGCAGACACGCACCGGGCGTCCTGCAGATCGGGGTAGTACTGGCCAACCTGGTCGGCCAGCAGCAGGCCCTTGTAGTTCACGGTCCGCGCCGACATGGACGGGGTATAGAACTCTTTGGAGTGCTTGAGCTTGAGGGCGCCGATGGCATTGGCGGCACGGCGGCGGATCACGTAGAGCTTGCGCTCCAGGGCATCGGTGACCATCACGTCGGGACCGCGACCGATGAAGACCTGGCGGATCACCGGCTCCTTGGCCTTGACGGTGGGGGACATGGGCATGGCCGGATCGGTCGGCACATCGCGCCAGCCGAGCACCACCTGACCTTCGGAGCGCACGGCCCGCTCGATTTCCTCTTCACAGGCCAGACGGGAGGCGTGCTCCTTCGGCAGGAAGACCATCCCCACACCGTAATCGCCAGCCTGGGGCAGGGTAACCCCCTGCCTGGCCATCTCTTCGCGGTAAAGGGTGTCCGGAATCTGGATCAGGATGCCTGCACCGTCGCCCTGCAGCGGGTCGGCGCCAACCGCCCCTCGATGGTCCAGGTTCTTCAGGATCTCGAGACCTTGAAGAACGACATCATGCGTCCGATTGCCCTTGATGTGGGCGATGAAACCGACACCACAGGCGTCATGTTCGTTGGCGGGGTCGTAAAGGCCCTGCTCCAGGGGAAGCTCCATCTCGTTTTTCCTCGACACAACACAAGCCGACGCGCACAGAAAAGCGCCCCGGACTTTTAAACCGCGGAATATCATCCCATGCGGACTCGAAAAAGCCGGCCTTGGTACCACCAGCCGGCTGACGCGCGTCGTAACAGGAAGACCATGCAAAGACATTGGGCGAAGCTGAAATATAAACCCGCACGCCCATGTGACTCAAGATTTTTTTGCGCTGCGGCAATTCCGCCGGCCATTCAATGGATTTCTCCGACCGCAAAGAGACGCCGGTGCTCGCGCATCGCATAACGATCGGTCATGCCGGCGATGTAATCGGCGATGGCCCGGGGCGTATCCGTGCGGGCCATGTGCAGGTACTGGGGCGGCAGCAGACGCGGATCCCCCATGAAGGCCTGAAAGAGATCCCGAATGATGCGCCGGGCCTTGTCGGTCATCCGGAGCACCTGATAATGATGGTAGAGGTTCTCCCGCAGGAAGGTCTTGAGCACCCGGAGCTCCGGCAACAATCCGGCCGGATAGGCCACGAGACGGGGCGCCCGGTGCACCTCGTCCAGACTGGCCACACCGGCAGCGGCGATGTTGGCCCGGGTCTGCTCGATGAGCCCCATGGCCATCTGGTGAATCATCCGGCGGACGGTTTCGTGGATCAGACGCCGCCCGCCGAGACCGGGATAGTCGGCCTCCACCGTCTCCCGGTTGCGCCGGAAGATGGAGACCTGGTCCAGCTGGTCCAGGGTGATCAGGCCCGAACGCAGGCCATCGTCGATGTCGTGGTTGTTGTAGGCGATCTCGTCGGCCAGGTTGGCCAGCTGGGCCTCGAGGGACGGCTGCCGCCCTTCGATGAAACGCTTTCCAATCTCGCCCAGGAGCTCGGCATTCCTCGGCGAGCAGTGTTTCAGGATGCCTTCCCGGGTCTCGTGCATCAGGTTGAGGCCATCGAAGCTGGCGTAGCTCTCCTCCAGTCGGTCTACGATGCGCAGGGACTGCAGGTTGTGCTCGAAGCCGCCGTGTTCCTTCATGCAGCCATTGAGGGCGTCCTGGCCGGCATGCCCGAAGGGCGTGTGCCCCAGGTCGTGGGAGAGGGCCACCGCTTCCGCCAGATCCTCGTTGAGATGCAAGGCCCGGGCAATGGAGCGGGTGATCTGGGCCACCTCGATGCTGTGGGTGAGGCGGGTCCGGAAGAGGTCTCCCTCGTGATTGACGAAGACCTGGGTCTTGTATTCGAGGCGGCGGAAGGCCGTGCTGTGGACGATCCGGTCCCGATCCCGCTGAAATTCGCCCCGGGCTACCGGGTAAGGCTCCGGCACCTGGCGGCCCCGGGAGTTGTTTTCGGTAACCGCGTAAGGTGCCAGATCCGGCATCGTCGTCTTCCTTGTGAGATCAGGCCTGGCAACAGGCCTCGATGGTGGCGCCGATCTGCTCGGTCGTGGCCCCGGCGCTGATCACCGCCCTGCCGACGGCCTCGAGCAGCACCAGGCGCAACTGTCCGTCCGCCACCTTCTTGTCGTGGGACATCAGCTCCAGGTAGCGCTCGACCCCAAGCGGAGCGCCAAGCACCGGCAGGCCGGCCTGGGCATGCACGCGGACGATCCGCGCCACATCCGCATCGGAAAGCCAGCCCAGCCGGCGGGACAGATCGGCGGCCATGATCGCGCCGGCGGCGACCGCCTCGCCGTGCAGCCACTCCCCGTACCCCAATCCCGTCTCGATGGCATGGCCGAAGGTATGCCCCAGGTTGAGGGTTGCCCGCTCCCCCTGCTCCGTCTCGTCGGCGGCCACCACCTCAGCCTTGTTGCGGCAGGAGCGCTCGACCGCCTCGGCCAGCGCGTCCGGATCGCGGGCCAGGAGCCGGTCCAGGCGAGCCTCGATCCATTCCAGGAAGGGCAGATCGCGGATCAGACCGTACTTGATGACCTCGGCCAACCCCGCCTTGAGCTCCCGCTCGGGCAGGATG
>NZ_JAQUVG010000065.1 GCF_028693495.1 Zoogloea sp.
CCTTACCTCCCATGACTCTCCCGAGGTTCCCGGGATCTCGCCGGCTTCCTCGCCCGGTCTCCCGGATCCACTAGAGCGATTCCCCCTCACTCGCTCAGCCCCTGAAACAGGGGATGCCGAGACAATCATGGTCGTCGCCCGGACGCTGGCCGAACGGATGGATAGCGACCCGGCAGCCCTGTCCCAGGCCCTCAACAACGCACTCCATGGCCAGAGCACACCTCCCCCCTTGACCGGCCAGGCCCGTATCCTTCTGGTCGGCCAGGCGCTGGACCTGCCCGCCGCATGGCTGCCCCCCCTGATCGCCCAAACCCGACGACGCCTGGGCCACCCCGCAGCACAACCCTCCCATCACTCACCGCCAAGCCTTCCTGCAGACCAGGATCTGCAGCTCCAGCACAGCCTCGCCCGATACCTGGCCACAGGCAGCGTGGACTGGTCCCTGGCTGGACTACCCCGGAAACAGGTGCTGGCCTGGCTGCAGGACGCGGCCCACCTCTGGACAACCCTGGGCGTCCCGCCTCCCCTCACTGGCCTGTCCGTCCGGGAGCGAACGGGGGCCATGGCCCGCTGGCTGGACCTGCTGGACGCACCCACGCAGAGAACCCTTCTGGAGGCTCATCCCCTCCCACCCAGCGCCACGCCCGCCGAAACCCACCTGTTCGCTCTGGCCCAGGCCGGCGGCAGTCGCAGCGACACCGTGGCCGCCCGGGCCCTGTGGCTGCTCTGGAGGGGCAGCGCTGAGGTCGCCACCGGCACACCCGCACCCGAACTTGCAGCCTGGCTGACCGAGACAGCGCCCTGCCTGCCCCCAGCGCTAGAGGCGTCACTGAAGCCCCACGCCTCCGGGCACCAGTGCTTCTCCAGCACCGGGGTAACCGGAAACGGTACCCCGCAGGCATTCATCCCAAGTCCCTCAACCCGTCCTTCTCCCCTGCTGGAATCCCCAGCCCCGGGGGTTCGGGTACCCCACGCCGGTCTGGTGCTGCTCCACCCCTGGCTGGCCCGGCTCCTGAACGCCACCGGCATGCATCCTTTGGGGCAGAACGGGCCCCTCGCCACCCACTCCCTGCCCGGCGCAGCGACCCTCCTCCACTGGCTGGCCACGGGACAGATCGACTGCCACGAGTTCGAGTTGCCCTTCGTCAAGCTGCTGCTGGGCCACGGACCCGACGAACCCCTGGCCTTCACACCCCCGGCACTGGCACCCTCCCAGCAGATGGAGGGTCAGGCCCTGCTGGAGGCCGCGCTCGGTCACTGGAAGGCTTTGGGCAGCACCGCGATCGACAGCCTGCGCAGCGCCTTCCTGCAACGCCCGGGCAGCCTGATCCAGCAGGATGAGGCCTGGCAGCTGCGCGTGGATACCGAATCCTTCGACATGCTGCTCGGCTTGCTGCCCTGGGGGTTCGGGCTGGTCCGCCTGCCCTGGATGAGGACGCCCCTGCGAGTGGAGTGGGAGCCTCCGCGATGAACACCCACAACCTGCCCGGTCTCCCCGACATGGCCCCCGCCGACCGCCTGCTCAGTGCAGTGGCCATCACTCTTGAAGCCGAGCTGGAGTGGCTGGCCCGTTGCCTGCAGACCCGCATTGACACCTACTTCGGCAGGCCACCGACATCTCCGGCCCTGCCAGTCAATGCGCCTTCCCTGGACCAGCCGGAGTGCCCTTACGCCGATGCCGTGCAGCGCCGCGGCCTGGACTCCGCCGACCGGCTGATCCTGGCTCTCGCCCTGGCACCCAGCCTGCGTCCCCAGTTACTGGACGTGCTGTGGTCCCGCAACGAGGTCACCCAGCGGCCCTACACCGAGTTCGGAGCCCTGGGCCATGGCCCGGCCTGCCTGCCCAGCGGCGAGACGGCCTGCTTCCTGCTGGCTGGGGATGCCCTCGGTGCCCGCCTCGCCGCCTTGCGCCGACTGGCTCCGGAGGGCCGCCTGGCCAGCAGCGACGCACTGCGGATCGGCACGCTCCCGGAGAGCGAGCTCCCCACCGGCCCCCTTCTCCCTTCTCCCCGCTTCCTGGCCGAAGCCCTGCCCGGCCTGCCACTGCCCGAAGAGGCGGACGCAGGCCTGCCCGCCCGCCGGGTCACCACCGGCCTCAACTGGACTGACCTGGTCCTGCCAGCCCAGACTCTCGCCCAGCTGGAGGACATCGGTCTGTGGCTGAACCACGGGCAGACCCTGCTGGAAGACTGGGGCTTGGGGCGCCGCCTCTCCCCCGGCTACGTCAGCCTGTTCCACGGCCCCTCCGGCACCGGCAAGACCCTCTCCGCGTGCCTGCTGGGGCAGCGTTGCAAACGCCCGGTCTTCCGGGTGGACCTATCCCAGGTCAGCTCCAAGTACATCGGCGAAACGGAGAAAAACCTGGCCCGCCTGTTCAGCGCCGCCGAAGCGGCGGGCTGGATCCTCTTCTTCGACGAGGCCGACGCCCTGTTCGGCAGACGTACCACGGTTTCCGACGCCCACGACCGCTACGCCAACCAGGAGGTAAGCTACCTGCTCCAGCGTATCGAGGCCTTCCGCGGAGTGGTGATCCTGGCCACCAATCTGCGCCACAACATCGACGACGCCTTCCTGCGTCGCTTCCAATCGGTGGTCAGCTTCCCCCTGCCCCGCCCACCGGAACGGCTGCGTCTGTGGCAGGAGGCCTTCCCGGCCGCAGTGCAACTGGAACCCGCCGTCGACCTGGCTGTTCTGGCCCGGCGCCACGAAATCTCAGGCGGCACCATCCTCAACGTGGTGCGCCATGCCTGCCTGCAGACCCTCGGACGGGACGAGCACTACGTACGCCTGACGGATGTGGAAGAAGGGCTGCGCCGCGAACTGTTCAAGGAGGGCCGGACCCCCTAGGCCCGGCTGGCCAATGAACGCCGTCCCCCCACGCCTGGCCCTGCGCGCTCCGGAACACGCAGCCCGGGTGCGGCCCACACGGACCCCCGCCACCCCCTCGGTGATGCGCAGCGCCTCAGGCGGGGCACCGCCCCTCAGCGGTCTGCGGGTTTCCAGCCCCCGGGACGCAGCAGAACAGGAAGCCACCCGGATCGCCCGGCAGGTGGTGACCATGCCGTCCCCTGGGCCCATCGACCGGCCCCGGCGGACATCCCCAGGCCTCCTGGCTCATCGGCAACACCGGGCCACCCCTCCCATCCAGGCACACAACCCGGTGCCCGGACTGCCTGCCGGTGGCCAACCCCTGCCCCCTTCAGTGCGGGCGTTCATGGAGCCCCGCTTCGGCACCGATTTTTCAGCCATCCGGATCCACACTGATACCCCCGCTGCCCAGGCCAGTCGCCAGCTCAATGCGGCCGCCTTCACGGTGGGACACCAGATCTTCTTCGGCCAGGACGCCTGGCAACCCACCCACCCGGAGGGGCGCGAACTGATCGCCCACGAACTGACCCACACGATCCAGCAGGGTGCCGCCCCCCAGCCCCAGCACAACCCCCTCCCGGTCACCGGGACGAGCCGCGCCACCGTCCAACGCCTGGGGACAGGCGATGTGCGGGATTACTTCGCAGACCACGCCAGGCACCTGCCCGGCTTCCGGCTGTGCACCCTGGTCCTGGGGCGAAATCCCATCACCATGCACCCGGTGGAACGCTCGCCGGCAAACCTGCTGCGGGCCATGGTGGAAGTCATGCCAGGCGGCGCACTGATTACCCGGGCCCTCGACAACCACGCAATAATCAACAGGGTGGCCGGCTGGATCCAGCAACAAACAGCCAGCCTGGGACAGGTGGCCGGGAGCATCCGCCCGACACTGGAGCACTTCCTGAGCACGCTCGGCTGGCGGGACCTCCTCCGGCTCAACGATGTCTGGGCGCAGGCCCGGCGTATCGTCACCGAACCCATCACCCGGATCCGCGACTTCGTGGGCAGCCTGCTGTCCGGGGTGCTGCAATTCATCCGCACGGCACTCCTGCGCCCCCTGGCCGGGCTGGCCCAAGGCACCCAGGGGTGGGATCTGCTGTGTGCCGTACTCGGCAGCAACCCCATCACCGGAGAAGCCGTTCCACGGACGGCAGCCACCCTGATCGGCGGCTTCATGCGCCTGATCGGTCAGGGGGAAGTCTGGCAGAACCTGCTGCGGGGCCATGCCGTAGAACGGGCCTGGAGCTGGTTTCAAGGCGCCCTGGGTGGCCTGGTGGGCGTTGTCGGCCGCCTGCCCGGACTGTTCATGGACACCCTGCACCGCCTGGGTATCGCCGACCTGCTCACACCGGTCCAGACCTTCACCCGGGTCGGGCGGGTCTTCGGCAGCTTCGCGGGACAATTCTTCCAATGGGCCGGTCAGCAGGTGATTCACCTGCTGGAGATCCTCTTCGAAGCAGTCGCCCCCAGCGTGACGCCCTATCTGCGCCGGGCAGCCGGCGCCCTGCGGACCATCATCGCCAACCCGGCGGGCTTCATCCGCAACCTGGTGCGGGCAGCAAGCACGGGCCTGCGTCAGTTTGCCGGCCGCTTCCTGAACCACCTGCGGGCGGGGCTGCTCGGCTGGCTCACGGGCACCCTCAACGGGGCCAACCTGCATGTTCCCCGGTCCTTCACCCTCCCGGAGATCGTCAAATTCGTCCTCAGCGTGCTGGGCCTGAGCTGGCAACACCTCCGTGGCAAACTGGTCCGGGTGGTAGGCGAGCCCGCCGTGACGGCAATGGAAACCGGCTTCAACATGGTCGTGACCCTGGTCCGTCAGGGGCCTGCCGCTGCCTGGGAGCGGATCCAGGAGAGCCTCTCCAACCTGCGCGAGATGGTCATGGAGCAGATCATGACCTTCGTACGAAACACCATCGTCACTGCCGCCATCACCCGCCTGGTGGCCAGCCTCAACCCGGCGGGGGCCTTCATCCAGGCCATCCTCGCCATCTACACCACGGTAACGTTCCTGGTGGAGCGGCTGCGCCAGATTGCCCAGGTGGGGGCCTCCCTGATCGACTCCCTGGCGGCGATCGCCAGTGGCGCGGTCACAGCGGCCGCCAACCGGGTAGAGCAGACCATGGCCGGCCTGCTGACCCTGGTGATCAGCTTCCTGGCCCGACTCATGGGGCTGGGCCGGATCAGCGATGCAGTGACCCAGCTCATCCAGGGAATCCGGGGCCCCATCGATCGAGCCCTGGACCGGGTGGTCGACTGGATCGTCACCCAGGCTCGCCGACTCGGCCGCTTCGTAGCCCAGGCCGGCCTTCCTGCCGACCCCCGGACACGTTTGCGCCTGGGAATGGATACCGCGGTGACCGCGGTGGGCCGCCGGCCCGGTGGCAGCCGGCTCAACGCCACCCTGATCCATGGGCTGATCGGGGCGATCCGGGTCCGCTACGGCTTCCGGGCACTGGATGCCGTCTTCGAGGGCGATCGCTGGTGGATCCGGGGCGAGATCAACCCCACCGAACGGCGCCCCCTCACAGAGGACGAGCTGACCCTCCTGCGCGAGATCCGCGCTGTGGCGGACCAGGAACTCGCCGGCGCCAGCACAGGATCCCCGGTCACCGCCAGCGGCACCCACGAAGCACCCCGTGCGGTCCCTGCGGGGTCTGGCCTGGCCGGCGTCAGCACCACCCTTCCCACCACACTGCCGCGAGGCGGCCAGGAAGTGCTGGCGATAGGGGGAGACGATGCCCGCGGTGTGATCCGCCGGCCCCCCTTTGGGGACGCCATCGTGACCGGCGCCAGCCCCGAGGTGCGGCGCATCCGGATCGGACGCTATCGGGACGTGGCCGCCACCCTCTCCTCCATCGGCAATGACCGCTTCGTGGCGGAAGCCGCCCGGGAGCTCCTTCGCAGCGGCGAAATGCCTGTCCGGGCCAGGCATCTGAGCGGCTGGTTCGGGGGATTCCGGACCCTGATGGCCCTGGAAGTGCGCCGGGATCCGGTGGCCCTGACCACCCTCGCCTCGGTGCTGACCCTGGCCCAGGCAGGCGCCCTGACCGTCACCGAAGCCTTTACCCGGGCCAGTGAAAGCGGCGAGCGCACTGAAGGCGGTCTGTTCACCCACTCGGCTCCCGGTGCCCTGGCCACCCTGCGCCAGGTACGCGATGAAGTCGGAGCCCCCCAGCGCCCCAACGCGCCAGCCAGCCGCGCCAGCCGGCAGGTCGCCGAAAAGGCCATGCAGGACGAAGTGGCAGCGCTCACCCGGGCGGCCCGGATCCTGCTGCGCACCAACGCCCAACCCCGCCGGGAAGAGATCGTTCAGGCCGTTCGCCAGGCCCTGCGGAGTATGCTCGGCCCACGCATCTCATGACACGACTGCGCCCAAGCCACCGGGAGTGCCCATCGCCCGGGAGACATGGACACCCTTCCGGCGTTTCGACTTTCTCGAATCCTCCGTAGTGTTTATTCATCTGGCCGGTCCTCATGCTCAGGCATACCATTGGCGTGCGAAGCTTTGTCAGCCCTGATGTCTGCGCGACTTTCAGCGCTCAGCCCAACCCCCAGGCACGAAACTCCGACGGTCCAGATACGACTCCCCTTAACCGTGGTTTCATTCTCCTGAACCTTCAAATCGCCTTCCTGACGGCCCCCCTGGAGCCACGGCCCCTGACCCGGAACCCACCATGAAATCCGCTCCCCCTCCCCACCGCTGGCACGCCCTCCGCGCCGACGAGGCCAGTACGGCCCTGGGCAGCGCCCCCTCCCGGGGTCTGAGTACCGCCGAGGTCGCGATCGGCCTGGAACGCCACGGTCCCAACCGCCTCGCTGAAAAACCGCCGGTACCCGCCTGGAAACGTTTTCTGGCCCAGTTCCAGAGCCTGCTGATCCTGATCCTGATCGGAGCTGCGGTGGTGGCCGGTCTGCTCGGCGAGTTGAAGGATGCCCTGGTGATCGGTGTCGTCGTGCTGCTCAACGCCACCCTAGGATTTCTTCAGGAAAACCGGGCCGAACGGGCCCTGTCAGCCCTCCACGACATGCTTGCTCCCACGGCCCGGGTCCGGAGGGAAGGAGAGGTCCAGGTAGTGGATGCGGCTACCCTGGTCCCCGGGGACATCCTGCTGGTGGAAGCAGGGGAGCGCATCGCCGCCGATGCCCGGGTGCTTTTTGCCCGTTCGGCCGAGGTGGCCGAGGCGGCCCTCACGGGAGAGTCGGCTCCGGTCACCAAGGATGAGCTGCCGGTAGCGGAGGATGCGGTCTTGGCCGAACGCCACAACATGCTGTTCATGAACACCGTGGTCACGCGGGGACGCCTCGAGGCCCTGGTCACCGCCACGGGCATGAACACCGAGATGGGACGCCTGGCAGGCCTGCTCTCGGACACCAGCGAGCCCGCCACCCCGCTGCAGGTTCAGCTGGACGCCCTGGGCAAGCGTCTGGCGCTGATTGCGGGTGTGGTGGTGGCCTTGATGTTCGTTGCCGGCTTGGCCCGGGGTAACGACCTGATGGAAACGGCCCTGACCGCCATCGCCCTGGCCGTGGCAGCCATCCCGGAAGGCCTGCCGGCGGTAGTCACCGTGACCCTGGCCCTGGGTATGCACCGGATGGCCGGACGCAACGCCATCGTCAAGAAACTCGCTGCAGTGGAGACCCTGGGCTGCACGACCGTGATCTGCTCCGACAAGACCGGGACGCTGACCCTCAACCAGATGACCGCCCGCGCCCTGATCGTTCACGGACGACGCCTGACGGTCAGCGGCGAAGGCTACACCGGTCCAGGCCGGATCCAGCCCGGTGACGACCACCCTCTGCCCGACCTGATGCCTGTACTCGCCCCCGCCATCCTGTGCAACGACGCCAGCCTGCGGGAAGGGGAGCTGATCGGCGACCCCACTGAAGGCGCACTGCTGGCCCTGGCCCTGCGGGCGGGGGTGGACCCGGCCACGGTCTGCGCAGCAAGCCCCCGGATTGCCGAAATTCCCTTCGACTCGGCCCACAAGTTCATGGCCACCTTTCACAGGGAAGGCGAGTACATCCGGATGTGGATCAAAGGGGCTCCCGACGTGCTGACCGCCCGGGCGACCCGGCAACTGACGGCGGAGGGAGAGACCCCCCTTGATGCAGAGGCCCGCAGCTGGCTCCAGGCCACCAACGAGGCCCTCGCTGGGGACGCCCTGCGGGTCCTGGCCCTGGCGGGCCGGACCCTGCCTGCGGAAGGCTTCGACCCCAGCGCCGATCTGTCCCACCTCGCCGAAGACCTGACCCTGCTGGCCCTGGTGGGGATCATCGACCCACCCCGACCGGAAGCCCGGGACGCGATCCGCACCTGTCGTCAGGCAGGCGTCCAGGTGAAGATGATCACGGGAGATCACCGGGCCACCGCAGCGGCCATCGCCGCCGAACTGGGCCTGACCGGCAAGGTCCATGAAGGCCGCGAGCTGGACGGACTTGCGGGCCCCGCCCTCGCCCGCATGGTGACCGAGGCCGCCGTCTTCGCTCGGGTCACCCCTGAGCACAAGACCCGGATCGTCGAAGCCCTGCAGGCGGGCGGCCATGTGGTTGCGATGACCGGCGATGGGGTGAACGATGCCCCTGCCCTCAAGACTGCCGACATCGGTGTGGCCATGGGCATCACGGGAACGGCGGTGACCCGGGAAGCTGCCACCCTGGTCCTCACGGACGACAACTTCGCCTCCATCGTCCGCGCCATCGAAGAGGGGAGGACCATCTACGACAACATCGTCAAGTTCGTGCGCTTCCAGCTGTCCACCAACATCGGAGCAATCCTGACCGTACTGGGGGCTCCATTCTTCGGCTTTGCCACGCCCTTCACGGCCATCCAGATCCTGTGGGTGAATATCATCATGGACGGCCCTCCGGCCATGACCCTGGGGGTAGAGCCTGCCCGGCCGGGCATCATGCACCAGCCTCCGCGGAGCGTGCGCGCCGCAATCCTCTCCCCAGAGCGCATGGGCCGGATCGGCCTCTACGGCCTGACCATGGCTGCGGGCACCCTGGGCATCTATGCCTGGGGCCTGGCCCAAGGGGGCCCGGAACTGGCCGGAACCCTGGCGTTCACCACCTTCGTGCTATTCCAGTTCTTCAATATCTTCAACGCCCGGGCTGAACATGGCAGTGCCTTCAACAAGCAGTTCTTCAGCAACGGCAAGCTCTGGCTCGCCCTCGCCGGGGTGGTGGGACTGCAGGTCCTGGCGGTGCACTGGGTACCGACCCAGCAGGTCTTCGACACCGTGGACCTGAACGCCAGCCAGTGGGGCCTGGCCACCCTGGTGGCCTCCAGCACCCTGCTCCTGGATGAGGCCCGCAAACTGCTGCTGCGCCTGTTCCAGCAGTCCTAGACCATCAGGGCATCCCGCAGCAGCACGATGCCCGAGATCCCCAGCGCCGCGGTGGCGAACAGGAAAAACGGGCGCTCGGGAATCTTCGCCAGCAAACGGGTACCCAGCCAGACCCCTACCGGTACCAGGGGAAGGAAGGCCAGGGACATCAGCAGGCTGTCGCGGGAAAACAAGCCGATCCCGATATAAAAAGGCAGCTTGGCCAGATTGATGAAGGTAAAGAAGTACACCAGGGTTGCCACATGGGGCACCCGGGAAAGGCGCCGGGTCAACAGGTAGATCAGCACCGGCGGCCCCCCCGCGTGGGCCAGGGTGCTGGTCACACCGGAACCAACCCCGCACAACCATGGGAAGATCCGCCCCGATGGTCCGGGCGAGGCTTCCAGCGGCACACGACGCAGCAGGCGGTGGCCTGCGAACACCACGGCAATCGTCCCCAGCACGCCCTTCACCGTACGCTCCGAAAGCATCCCGAAGACCAGGCTCCCCAGAACGATGCCCACCAGGGCCGCCGGGACGAGACGCCACAGCTCCTCGCGGGCCGCCTTGCCCCGCCACGCCCGGATTCCCGCCAGATCCATCGCGATCAGCACGGGGAGCATCACCGCCAGGGCCTCCCCGGGACCCAGCCAGATGGCCATGAAGGGGACCGCCAGTCCTCCCAGGGCGCCCCCCATTCCTGATTTGGAGATGCCGGTCAGAAGTACCGCCAGGCCGCTGACCAGCCAGCCGGTGAGATCCATGGTCATGAAATGCATGCAGGAAACGCAGGGGAGTGGACAGTAACAAGACCGCAGCGTCCTGCAGCAGGCCCTCCCCCTGTGGATTTCCCCTATCCGAGCATTACCGGACGCCGTCGCTCCACTCCGGGTTTCCCACCCTTGCCCTCACGAAGCCCCCGGCCTAGCATCCAGGACCTGCGAAGGAGATCCCTCAATGCCCAACGCTCCTGCAATACGGCCACGCGTCGGCCTGTTTGCCACCTGCCTGATGAACCTGTTCCGGCCCAATGTGGGCTTTGCCGCGGTCCAGTTACTGGAAGACGCAGGTTGTGACGTGGACGTGCCCTCCGCCCAGACCTGCTGCGGCCAGCCGGGCTACAACAGCGGCGACTACGACGCGGCCCGGACTCTGGCGCGACAAATGATCGCGGTCTTCGAAAGCTACGACTACGTGGTCGGCCCCTCGGGCTCCTGCATGGCCACGCTTCGTGCGGACTATCCCCGCCTCCTGGCCGACGACCAGGACTGGAGCGCCCGGGCCCGGGCGCTGGCGGACAAGAGCCACGAGCTCCTGTCCTTCCTCACCGACGTGCGGGGCGTGACCCACGTGAAAGCCTGCTATCCCGGCTGCGCCACCTACCACGACGCCTGCTCCGGCCTTCGCAGCCTGAACATCAAGACCCAGCCCCGCCTGCTGCTGGGATCGGTGGACGGGCTCAAACTGGCCGAAATGGAAGATACCGAGGTGTGCTGCGGGTTTGGCGGGACCTTTTGCGTCAAATATCCGGAGATTTCGGGACGGATGGTCGAGGACAAGATCGCCCGCATCCTCTCCAGCGGTGCGGACACCCTGCTGGGGGGCGACCTGGGTTGCCTGCTCCACATGGCCGGAAAGCTGCGGCGGGACGGACACCCCATCAAGGTCTTCCATACCGCCGAGGTGCTGGCCGGCATGGCCGACGGTGCCGGTCTGGGAGGGGGTACGGAAACATGATCGTTCAGAGCCCCCGGTTCCGGGAACAGGCCGCCACCGCCCTGGCCGATCCCCATCTGCGCGAAGCGCTCGCCCGGACCCGCATCAGCTTTGTTCACAAACGCGCCGAGCTGACGGCCGCACTGCCCGAATTCGAACGTCTCCGGGACGAAGCCCGGGACCGCAAGAACCACGTGCTGGACCACCTGGACCACTACCTGGAACGCTTCGAGGAGTCCGTCACCCAGGCCGGCGGCCATGTGCACTGGTGCCAGGATGCGGCCGAAGCACGTCAGGTCATCCTGGACATCTGCCAGCGGGTCCATGCCCGCACGATCACCAAGGGCAAATCCATGGTGTCCGAGGAAATCGGTCTGAACGATGCCCTCGAAGCCCAGGGCTATCAGGTCCTGGAAACCGATCTCGGCGAATACATCATCCAGCTGGCCAAGGAACCGCCCTCCCATATCATCGCCCCCGCAGCCCACAAGACCCGGGAGCAGGTCTCGGAACTGTTCGCCCGAGCCCACGGCGGCCCGGCCAAAACCAGCGTCGGTGATCTGGTGACCGAGGCCCGCCTGGTGCTTCGGGACCGCTATTTCAAGGCGGATGTGGGCATCACCGGGGGCAACTTCCTGGTGGCCGAAACGGGCTCCTCTGTGATCGTCACCAACGAAGGCAATGGCGATCTGACCCAGACTCTGGCCAAGGTGCATATCGTCACCAGCGGCATCGAACGCATCGTTCCGACCCTGGAGGATGTGAGCCTGTTCCTGCGCATCCTGGCCCGCAGCGCCACCGGCCAGGAAACCGAGAGCTACACCACCTTCTCCACCGGCCCACGCCGCCCGGGTGACCTGGACGGTCCCGAGGAATTCCACGTGGTGCTGGTGGATAACGGCCGCTCCGGCATGCTGGGCGGCCCCTTCCGGGACATGCTGCGCTGCATCCGCTGCGGCGCCTGCATGAACCACTGCCCCGTGTATGGGGCTATCGGTGGCCATGCCTACGGCTGGGTCTATCCAGGGCCGATGGGTGCCGTGCTCACCCCCCTCTTCGTCGGCCTTGATGCCACCCGCGACCTGCCCAACGCCTGTACCCTCAACGGCCGCTGCCAGTCGGTCTGCCCGGTGCGCATCCCGCTGCCGGAACTGCTTCGCGAACTGCGCCACCAGCAACATCGACACGGTCTGCGTCCCGAGGGCGAACGGCAGGCCCTGGGCGCCTGGCGCTTCGTGGCGCGACGGCCGAAGCTCTATCAGCTCGCGAACCGGATCGCGGCACGCCTGCTCAAGCGCATGGGAGGCCGCAAGGGCCGGATCAGTCAGCTGCCTTTCGCTCGGGCATGGACCGACATCCGGGATCTGCCCGCTCCCGAAGGCCAGACCTTCCTCGAACTCTGGCACGCCCGTCAGGGCCGGAAATGACTACCATGTCCCACTCCCGCCAAGCCATCCTCGCCAAGATCCGCAGCGGCCTGGGGCGTGGTCCCCTGCCAAGTGAAGCCGCTGCTGCGCTGGATGCCGCCCACCCCGCACACACCCGGATCGCCTTTGACGGCGACCTGATCCAGCGCTTCATCGAGAAATTCGAGAGCCGCGCCGGTAGCGTGGTGCGGGTCAGCCAGCACCTCGACGTTCCCGCCGCCGTAGCGGCCTACCGGGAGCGCCATGGTCTGCCCCCCCGGGCGGCTGTGGCCCGGCCGCTGCTTAGCCTGCCCTGGCCGGCAGACTTCATCCACCACCCCGGCCCTGCTGGCAGGGACGAGATATTGTCGGTCACCCCCTGCCTGGCCGGCATCGCCGAAATCGGCAGCATGATGCTCGCCTCTGGCCCCGACAGCCCGACCACCCTCAACTTCGTGCCCGACCATCATGTGGTGGTCCTGCACGAAGGGCAGATCGTCCGTCACTTCGAGGATGCCTGGGCCTTGCTGCGGGCCCAGCCCGGAGGCATGCCCCGGGCCACCAACCTCATTTCTGGTCCCTCCCGTACCGGTGACATCGGACTCGTCATCCAGCTTGGAGCCCATGGGCCGCGTTCCGTGCACGTGATCCTGGTGAAGGAAAACACCTGAAGGAACACTCGGCACCCGACGCACACTCTGGGCGAGGGATCGCTCCAGGATTAAACTTCCGTCATTCTTGGCCGAAAACAGGTCATCTCTCCGTCTATCCCCAAGCTGATGCCGCCAAACCCCCACCAGGACTTCGTCGTGACGCCTGACCAGCTGTGTGTCGGGCTGTTCGTCCATATCGACCTGCCGTGGTTCAGCCATCCCTTCAGCTTCAACAGCTTCAAGATCCGCAACCCGGACCAGGTGAAGGAGCTGCGGGGACTGGGCGTCAAGCACTTCCGCTACGACCCGGATCGCTCGGATGTACAGCCGCAAGGCATGCGGTCATCTCTGCCCCCCTCTGCAACACCTGCGCAGAAGGCGCCCGCCATCGAAACCGAAAATCCGGCACTGGCCGCCAAGCGGGAGCGGATCGCCCGCCTGGCCCAGCGCAAGCGTGAGGTGATCGAAGTGGAAAAGGCCTTCGTGAAGGCGGCAGGGGTCATGCGCAACATCAACAAGAACCTGTTTGCCCGACCCAAGGAATGCCTCGAAGAAGTGGACGAGCTGGTTAACCAGATCGTCGGGGCCTTCCTGGATCAGCCTGAGGTAGCGCTACACGTGATGGGTGAGCACTCAGGCACCGAAGAAACCTATTACCACGGCCTCAACAGCAGCATCCTCTCGATGATGCTCGCCCGGGACCTGGGCTTTCCCCGCGGCCCCTGCCAGCTGCTCGGAGTGGGCGCCCTCCTCCATGATGTGGGCCTGAACGACATTCCTGACCGCATAGCCCGCCCCCGTCACGAACTGAGCACCCCCGAACGTAACCTGCGCGAACTGCACTGCGAGTACGGCGTACGTCTGGGCAGACAGATTGGCCTGCCCGAACCCGTCCTGCGCATCATCGGCCAGCACCACGAACTGGCTGACGGTACCGGCTATCCGAAGAAACTCAAGGGTGACCAGATCGACCCCCTCGCACGCATCGTGTCCCTGGTCAACTACTACGACAACCTGTGCAACCCACTGGATCTGGCCAAGGCCATGACGCCCCATGAGGCCCTGTCCCTGATGTTCGCCCAGCGCCGCGGCAAATTCGACATCAAGGCCCTGCAGGTCATGATCCGCTGTCTGGGGGTGTATCCCCCCGGGACCGTGGTCAAGCTCTCCAACGACGCCATCGCCCTGGTGTCTTCGGTGAACCCGGCCAAACCCCTGCGCCCCTGGGTCACCGTCTATGACCCGGACATTCCCAAGGACGAAGCCATCATGCTTGATCTTGAGGAGGAGCCGGATATCAATATCGCCAAAGCCCTGCGGCCGATCCAGCTGCCCCCCGAGGTGTACGACTACCTCAGTCCCCGCAAGCGGGTGACCTACTATTTTGATGCCGACTCCCGCAAAGGGGGTCAGTCATGAACACTCACTATCAGGATGCCCTGCTTGCCGCCGCCGAGGAAATCCTGCTGCTGGTGGATCCGGACAGCCTGTCCATCCTGGCAGCCAACCCGGCGGCCTCCCGCCTGCTGGGTTACCCGCCCACACAATTGACCGGGATGACCATCACCGACATAGAATGTGCCTTGGCCGACGTGTTCTTCTGGGAAGAGATCCGCAGTGGAGGCGGCAGCGAGGAACAAATCCAGGAGGGTCTGTACCGTCGCTCCGACGACAGCCTGCTGACCGCCCGAAAATCGGTCCGACGTATTCCTGAAGGCGTATTGGTGCGGGCGACCGACGTGGGCGCCCAACGCAAGGCCGAGGATGAACTGGCCCGGATGGCCTCCCGCCTGCGCGCCACCCTGGAAGCCACCGCCGACGGGATCCTGGTGCTGGATCGGGAAGCCCGGGTGGTGAACATGAATCGTCGCATGGCCAGCCTGTGGGAACTTCCCGACGCCCTGCTCTCCCGCCATGAAGACGGCACCCTGCTGAGCCACATGGAAAGCCTGGTGGAAGTGCCGCTTGTCCTCCGCGAGATGCTCACCGGACATTGCTGCGACCTCAAGGAAACCTTCGATCTCCTCGCCCTCCGGGACGGCCGCTTCTTCGAGGTGAGCTCCCGCCCGGCCCGCCATGACGAACAAATCATTGGACGGGTGTTCTGCATCACCGACGTCACTGAGCGGCGCAAGTTCGAGCAGGCACTGATCGCTGCCCGCGACGCTGCCAACAGCGCCAACCGGGCCAAGAGCGACTTCCTGGCGATGATGTCCCACGAAATCCGCACACCGATGAACGGTATCATCGGTATGGCTCAACTGCTGGAGATGTCTCCCCACACCTCCGAGCAGCAGGAGTACATCGCCACGATCCGCAGCAGCGGCGAAGCGCTGCTGGGCATCATCAACGACATCCTCGACTACTCCAAGATCGAGGCCGCCCGGATGCGTCTCGAAAGTGTGGGCTTCGACCTCCGGCAGGTTGTCCGCGAGGTGGAAAAGCTGTTCCGGCCCCGGGCATCCGAAAAAGGGCTGGAATTCCGGCTGCAGGTGGAGGAGGCCATTCCCAGGGTTCTCATCGGCGACCCGACCCGGCTACGCCAGATCCTGATCAACCTGGTAGGCAACGCCTTCAAATTCACTGCAGCCGGACACGTACACGTAAGCGTCGAGGCCGGACCACGGACCGGCAACCGGGTGGGGCTGCGCTTCGTAATCAGCGACAGCGGCATCGGCATCGCGCCCAACAAGTGCCGCCACATCTTCACCCCCTTCGAGCAGGCTGACATGTCCACCACCCGCCGCTATGGGGGAACGGGCCTGGGCCTGGCCATCTGCCGCATGCTCTGCGAACTGATGGGCGGCGAGATCGGCGTGGACAGCGAAGAGGGGGTGGGCTCACAGTTCTGGTTCGTGCTCGAGCTGGAGAGCGGCGTAATGGATGAAGCACCGGTCGCAGAGCCTCCCCGCTCGATCCTGCGCCAGAACACCCGTATCCTGGTAGTGGAAGACAATCCAGTGAACCGGATTGTCCTCAGCAAGATGCTGGAACGCTTCGGCGCCACCGCCATCGACCACGCGGAAGACGGCGAAGATGCGGTGGCAGCCTGCGCACGCAAGACCTACGAGCTGATCTTCATGGACGCACGGATGCCCCGCATGGATGGCCTGCTGGCCACCCGGACCTTGCGGGAGGCCGGCAATCCGGCCTACATCATCGGGGTGAGCGCCGATGCCATGACCGAGGAGCGCCAGGCTGCCCTGAGCGCGGGGATGAACGACTATGTAACCAAACCTGTCGCCCGGGAAGCCCTCGCCGAGGCCATCCAGCGCTGGCGCCAGACCCTGGTGGAAGCACACCAGCGGACCACGCACCGCCCGCCGCTGTCTCCACAATGAAGCGCGGTCCAGGCGCACCCCCTCCAGCTGGGTGTGGGCAAACCGTTGCCACTTCAGATTTGCTTACAAAGGCCACCGCCCCGGGAAAACAACAGCCGCTATCCTCAGCGCACCAACCCCGAGGAGAGTGCAAACATGAAAACCCTTCGCCAACTGATCACTGCCGGCCTGATCGCCGGCCTGGGCATGGGCCTGTCCCTTAGTGCCAGCGCCGATCGCGGCCATCGGGGCGATGATCACCGTCACTACAGTTACGGCCAGCATCAGCACCACAAGCACTGGAAGCACCACCACCATCGCCACCACGGCTACCGGGCCGCGCCCCCTCCGGTGGTCTACCAGCCTGCCCCCTACTACGCTCCGCCGCCCCGTTACGCCTACGCCCAGAACCCGGCCGTGGTAATCGGCATTCCGCCGCTGGTCATTCCCTTGCGCTGACCAACCCGGGCTGACTCCCGAGGACGTTCCAGACTGAAAAGAGCGCTCCCGGTGCGGGGAGAGCGGAGGCCAGCTCCGGGAGACTCGACAGACCACCGAGCTGGCGCACGAAATCCAGTTGCGCACGCGTCAGATCATCGATCTGGTGGCGCAGGATGGTCACACACCCCTCCGCCCCCGCCTCCAGCAGGCGTACCTGCTGTTCTTCAAGCACCGCCCGCTCGCTGGCAGAGAGCACGTCATTGCGAGGCAACATCCGGGCCCGCAGGTAAGCGCCACTCACCCCGAGGTTGAGCCGTGCCGCTAGGAACTGCATCCTCTGGGCCGCATCCACCTGGGCCAGGGTCAGGCGACCGACAAGCTCGGTAAAACAGTAAAGGCGCTGCAAAAAAGGGTTTGCATTGAGCCACATGGTGACGATCCTGAACGGGAGAAGACGCGATGCACGCCGGACTGCTCATTTTGCGCTTCGCGCAGCCAATTGTCTCACTCCAAAACGGCAGAAAAAATCACTCTGCGGAAGGCCAGAGCCAGGCCGCACCGCGCACCCCCGAGGCATCCCCATGGCACGCGGGCTTGAGGAGGGTATCCACCCGATCGGAAAAAATATGGGAACGCCACAGGCTGGGAAGCGTGGAATACAGTCGGCCCAGCCCTGACACCCCACCCCCCAGAACGATTACATCAGGATCGAGCAGGTTGATGACTCCGGCCAACGCCCGAGCCAGGCGCACCTCATAGCGCTGCAGACTGGCTTCACACGCGCGGTCCCCTGCCGCGGCTGCCTCCGCGATCCTCTCGGGACTGAGGGCCTGCCCGCCATGACGCTCGTGGTCCAGCGCCAGGCCGGGGCCGCTCAGGTAAGTTTCGATGCAGCCGGCACGCCCGCAATAGCAGGCCGGCAGGGGCAAGTCCGCCCCGGAGGGCAGGGGCAAGGGGTTATGCCCCCATTCCCCGGCGATTCCGTTGGCACCGGCCAGCACTCGACCCTCCACCACGATCCCTGCACCGACACCGGTCCCCAGAATCACTCCAAACACCACCCCTGCACCCGCTCCCGCCCCATCCGCTGCCTCCGACAGGGCAAAACAATTGGCATCGTTGGCGAGGCGCACGGGTCGCTCCAGCAGACGCTCCAGATCCTGCTGGAGGGGCTGGCCGATCAGGCAGGTGGAATTGGCATTCTTGATGCGGCCGGTCACCCGCGACAGGGCCCCCGGAGTCCCCACCCCGACGCTGCCTTTCTGGCCAAGTTCCGTCTCCAGCCCTCTGACCAATCCAGCCACCGCAGCCAGCGTCGCTGGATAGTCCCCCTGGGGCGTAGGGATGCGGCGCCGGGCCATGACCGCCCCCGATCTGCCCAGGGCAATGATTTCGATCTTGGTGCCGCCCAGGTCAACCCCGATACGCATGGAAACATCCCCGACAGCGCCAAAGACGCATCATGCCCGACTCACACAGCCCGCGCAGCCCGGTATTTCTGCCAGCCACTCCAGCTGTACAGCCCCAGCCCGGCCCAGATCAAGGCGAAGGTGAACAACCGGGCTGGCTGCAGGGGCTCATCAAACACCAGAATGGCGGTGAGGAACTGCAAGGTCGGATTGATGTACATCAGCATGCCCACTGTGGCCAGATTGAGGCGCTGGGTCGCCGCTGCAAACAGCATCAACGGCAACGCCGTAACCACCCCTGCCGCCAGCAGCAAACCCTGGGTCAGGGCGTCATGACCGGTAAATACCGCCTGTCCCTGGCTGCTCTGCCACAAGGTGTACAGGCCGATCAGCGGCAGCATGGTCAGGGTTTCCAGCCACAGACCGGAGATCGCATTGACCGGCACCTGCTTGCGCACCAAACCATAGAAGCCAAAACTGGCACCAATGAACAAGGAAATCCACGGCAGGCTTCCGAGGGTCAGGAACTCGCAGCCCACCGCCGCCACCGCCAATCCCACCGACGCCCACTCCTTGCCATTGAGGCGCTCCTTGAGCACCAGCATGCCCAGCACCACATTGAACAGCGGCGTGAGGAAATAGCCCAGACTGGAGGCCACCACCTGGCGCTGGTCCACCGCCCAAAGAAAGGCCAGCCAGTTGGAGGCCACCAGCACGGCCGCCAGCGCAAGGCGCAGCAGGGTACCAGGCCGCCTGGCCGCAGCCAGGGTGGCCCCCCACTGTCGCCGCACGCTGAGGATCAAGGCCACAAAGACGCAGCCCCACAGGGCGCGGTTGGACAGCAGATCGATGGGACTCACATGCCCCAGCTGACGAAAAAAAAGCGGGAAGAAGCCCCAGATGCCATAGGCACCCAGACCAAAGGCGATACCGGCAAGAGTATTGCGTGAATCCACGGGATGACGGATACGGAAAACAGGAGATGAACGGTATCACCCCTGAGCGCAAGTTACCGTTGGGGTTTTCCACCAAGGGGGCGCCTCGAAAAACCTCGCCCCACCCGCTCCTTGGTAAAATTCTGCCGTCCTGAACCCCGTTGCCATCTACCCCGATGAAACCACGCAGCGCCATCAAGACCGACCTGTTCGCCTTTGATCACCACCGCAAGAAGATCGACACCCTGGGCGATCCGCTGGCCGAGATCGAGTCGTACATCGACTTCGCGGCGCTGGCGGCCGAGGTGGATCGGATTGCGCCGCGCCCGGTGAGTACGCAAGGTGGCCGCCCGCCGTACCCGACCGAGACGATGGTGCGCATCCTGATCCTGAAGCGGCTGTACACCCTGTCGGACGAGCAGATGGAGTATCAGTTGCTCGACCGCATGAGCTACAAGCGCTTCTGCGGGCTGGCGAACGCGACGAACATCCCCGATCGCACCACGGTGTGGACCTTCGAGAACCGGATCGGCGAAGCGGGCGCCAAGGCGCTGTTCGACGGCGTCTCGGCGCAGCTGCTCAAGAAGGGCTTTATCGCCCGCGGCGGGCAGATCATCGACGCGACCCTGGTGCCGGCGCCCAAGGCAGCACAACAGTCGGGGCGAGAAAGCGCTCATCGAGCAAGGCGCGATGCCGGCCGGCTGGAAGCCCGCCAAGCGGCGCCAGAAGGACCTCGACGCCACCTGGACGAAGAAACACGGCAAGAGCCAC